>JBAZBG010000348.1:0-3539 GCA_041671585.1 Arenimonas sp.
TTTTCAGGCGGTCTGCAAGGCTGGTGGGTTCGGGCATGGGTCAGCGCGCAATGGTGTTGGTACGGCGGATTTTCTTCATCAGCTGCAGGATGCCGTAGACCAGGGCCTCGGCGGTCGGCGGGCACCCGGGCACGTAGATGTCGACCGGCACGATGCGATCGCAACCACGAACCACGGAGTACGAGTAGTGGTAATAGCCGCCGCCGTTGGCGCAGCTACCCATGGATATCACCCACTTCGGCTCGGGCATCTGGTCGTAGACCTTGCGCAGCGCCGGAGCCATCTTGTTGACCAAGGTGCCGGCGACGATCATCACGTCGGACTGCCGCGGCGACGGACGGAACACGACGCCGTAGCGATCCAGGTCCAGGCGCGAGGCGCCGGCATGCATCATTTCCACCGCGCAGCAGGCCAGGCCGAAGGTCATCGGCCACATCGAGCCGGTGCGCGCCCAGTTGATCAGGGTGTCGACGCTGGTGGTGGCGAATCCGCGCTCGATCAGCGGATTGTCGCCGCCGGGACGCAGGATGTCGTCCACGGTCGCGATCGGCACCGGGTTGTGCATTGCATCGGACAGGGTCTGCATCACTCCCATTCGAGTGCTCCCTTCTTCCAGGCGTAAACGAATCCAAGCACCAGCAGGCCGAGGAAGATGCCCATCTCGATCAGGCCGACCACGCCGAGGCTGCGGAAGATCACCGCCCACGGAAACACGAAGGCGATTTCAAGATCGAAGGCGATGAACAGGATGGCGATCAGGTAGTAGCGCACGTCGAATTGCATGTGCGCGTCTTCGAATGCTTCGAAACCACATTCGTACGGCGAGAGCTTGTCGCTCTCCGGGCGTTGCGGCCCGAGCAGGCCGCCCAGTACCAACAAGGACACGCCAACCACGGTCGAGACCGCAAGGAACAGCAGGATCGGCAGATATTCGCCCAGCATGACGACTCCATTGCCAGCGCCGCTAGGCGCGTTTCCGCCACCGCCCGCAGTGCGGACGATGGCCGATTCTTGTAATTGGTGCCCAAAAGGGGACTCGAACCCCTACGACCTAAGTCGCTACCACCTCAAGGTAGTGCGTCTACCAATTCCGCCATCTGGGCTTTGCCTATTCCGTTGCCGGAGCAAGCTTGTAGATTGTACCAGTTGATCAACCGCCCTTGCTGTCCTCAACCGGTGGTGGAGCAGTTTCTTGCGGTTGCGGCGCAGCGGCGGCAGGCGGCGTCGCCGGCGCGATGACGGGCGCTGGCGCTGGCGTTGCAGCAGCTGGCGCAGGAAGCGCGCCTGCGGGTGCCGGGGTCAGCTGCGAACCAACCGGTTTGGTGGCCGCGGCCGGCAGCTCGGACATCACGCCCAGGTCCGCTTTCTCGGGACCTTTGCCCGCCTGGCGTGTGGCCTGCCAAGCCATGAACAGGCTGAGCGCGAAGAAAATACCGGCCAGCCACTTGGTCGAGCTCGACAGGAAATTCGCCGAACCCCGCGCTCCGAAAACCGTGCCCGAGGCGCCCGCGCCAAAGCCTGAACCGGCCTGCGCGCCGGCACCGCGCTGCAGCAGTATCAACACGATCATCGCGATTGCGATGAGGACATAAACGACATTGAGCAAGGTATGAATCATGATTTTCTATCTTCGTACCGCCGCCGCAGCGATGGCGATGAAATCCTGGGCGACCAGGGAGGCTCCCCCGATCAGGCCACCATCCACATCCGGCTGGGAAAACAGTTCGGCTGCGTTGGCGGGCTTGACGCTGCCGCCGTACAAGATCGGCAGCGAGCCCGCAATATTAGCATCTAGGGACCGGATTTCGCCACGGATGAACGCATGGACCTCCTGAGCCTGCGCCGGAGACGCGGTCCGGCCGGTGCCGATGGCCCAGACCGGCTCGTAGGCGACCACGGCGTTCTCGAATGCCTTCGCCCCGGCTGCCGCAATGACTGGCGCCAGTTGCCTTTCGATGGCCCATTGCGTCTGTCCGGCTTCGCGCTGATGCAGTGTCTCGCCAACGCACAGGATCGGGATCAGGCCGGCGCGGCTGGCGGCCAGGAACTTCCTGGCCACGATCTCGGAGGTTTCGTCGTGAAAATGCCGGCGTTCGGAGTGTCCGACCAGGGCGTACCGGCAACCGACGTCGAGCAGCATGCGCGCCGACACTTCGCCGGTGTAGGCGCCTTCATCGTTGACATCGACATCCTGCGCGCCGAATTCCAGGCCGAGCGGCAGGTAGCGCTCGGTCATCTCGCCCAGGTACGGCATTGGCGGAAAAATGGCCATATGCACACCGGCGTGGCGCGCCTTCGCCAGGTCATCGAGCAGCCGCCGCGCAAAAGCGCGATCGCCATGCAGTTTCCAGTTGCCGGCCACGATCCGTTCACGCATGTGTTGTTCTCCTGGACAAGTGCAAAGAATAGCGCGAGCGGCCGGCAGGCGGCACAATCATCGGCACTCCAGGGAACTTTGCATGACCTCTCAACCGAACCAGGGCTACGCCTTGATCACCGGCGCCTCCAGCGGCATCGGCGCGGCCATCGCTCGCGAATACGCCCGGCGCGGCAAACCGCTGGTGCTGACGGCCAGGCGCGTTGAACGTCTGGAAGCACTTGCGGCCGAGCTGCGGACGTCGGTGCCCTGCGAAGTGATCGCCGCCGATCTCGCCGAGCCCGATGCCCCCGAGCGCTTGTACTCGGCCACGCAGGCGCGGGGCCTGTTCGTCGACACGCTGGTTAACAATGCCGGCTATGGGGTGCCGGGACGGTACCTGTCCGAGGATTGGCAAACGCATGCCGGATTCCTGCAGGTGATGATCGTCGCCGTGGGGCAACTGACCCGCCTCTACCTGCCGGCGATGGAAGCTGCGGGCAGAGGGCGAATTCTCAACGTAGCCTCGCTCGCCGGGCTGGTTCCGGCATCGGCTGGACACACCATGTACGGCGCGACCAAGGCCTGGCTGATCCGCTTCAGCGAATGCCTTGCCCTGGAGATGCAGCCGCGGGGCGTGCACGTGACCGCCTTGTGCCCCGGCTTCACCTATACCGAATTCCACGACGTCAATGGCATGCGCGACAAGGTGTCAAAATTGCCAAGATTGCTTTGGCTGAGCAGCGAGGCAGTTGCGAAAATCGGCGTCGACGCCGTTGAAGCCGGCCGCACGCGCGTGGTAACCGGGCGCGCCAACAAACTGATCGCGCTGCTGTGCAAGTTCCTGCCGGAGCCATTCGCACGCGCCCTGGTCGCGAGCAAGTCCAGGGAATTCCGCGATGCGCAGTAGCCATCCTGCACTCTGCCCGGCCCGCCGCCGCGCATGAGCATCCTTCCCTACCGCAAGCCGACCGAAGGTCGCGACTATTGGCTGCTTGATGACGCGTTGCCGAATGCGATGGCAGTCCGCGAACGTTGCCTGGCGAAGACCGATTGGATCGAGGGTTATCCGCACAAGCCGGAAAGCTGGCCCGGATTGCGCGCGATGCCGGGCCTGCAGACCGATGAAATCGCCGGCATCGAAACCTGGGTGAAGCAGGCCACCGGCAGCAAGAGGCTATGG
>JBAZBG010000349.1:0-3528 GCA_041671585.1 Arenimonas sp.
GCGAGCCAGGCGAAGTTGCGGGTCGCCGCGGCCGACTTCGATCTCGGCGCCGTCGGACAAGGTCAGGTTCCAGCTGCCGCGCGCGGAAAGCCGTACCGTCGACACTTGCAGACCGCTACCCAGGAACAGCGGCTTGGCCTGGGTATGGAAGGCCATGATTTCCGCGGTCCGCGACTCCGGCCCTTCGAACAATGGCAGACGCGAGACCACGCCCATCGGCGCCGGGAACAACTCACCATTTTCTGAAAGCATTTGCTTCTCGCCCCAGCGCGCGAGCGGCTTGTACTCAACCAGCGACACTTCGAGGCGATCGGGCCAGCGCTTGCGCACTTCGACGCGCTGCACCCACGGCAGTTCGGCCAATACGCGGCGAACCTGATCCAGGTCGACCGCAAAGAATCCATCCTGCACCAGGGGCAGCACCGCGCTGCGCACGCGCGCATCGCTTACCTGGTGGAATTCTCCGGTAACCAGCAAGTGCCGCATCGGCCAGCGCGAGCCGGCGATCCAACCATTGAGCACGGCAGCCACCGGCAGCACGACCAACGTGACGGCCAGGATCCAGGCAGCGATGCGCAACAAGGCGTTCACGCCGAGGCCCCCTCCTGTTTGAACGAGGTCTCGAGAATCAGCCAGCACAGGCTTTCGAAATCGATTCCGACTTGTGCGGCGGCCTTGGGCACCAGCGAATGACTGGTCATGCCGGGCGCGGTATTGACCTCGAGCAGATAGAACTTGCCGGTCTTGTCGCGCATCACGTCGACGCGGCTCCAGCCGCTGCAACCGATCGCGTGGAAGGCCGCCAGGCACAGGCGGCGGACTTCGGTTTCGGCATCGCCCTCCAGGCCAGGACACAGATACTGCGTGTCCTCGGCGACATACTTGGCGTGATAGTCGTAGTACTCGCCGGCGGGAACGATGCGGATCGACGGCAACGCCTGTTCGCCGAGGATGCCGACGGTCAGCTCCTGGCCTTCGATCAATTGCTCCATCAGCAATTCGCCGGGATAGCGCGCAGCCAGATCCACGGCAGCTTCGAGGTCGGCGTCGTTGAACACACGACTGACGCCGACGCTGGAGCCTTCGCAAGACGGCTTGACGATCACCGGCAACCCCAGCTTGCGCGCCGCGGCGTGCACGTCGGCCGCTCTCGGCTTCCTGCCTCCCGCGGCACTCGGGCCATCCTGGCCGTCGGCCGCTCCCGGCTTCCTGCCTCCCGCGGCACTCGGGCCATCCTGGCCGTCGTCGCCTGGCGCCAGTCGCATATAGCGCGGCGTCGGCAAGTCCAGGCTCAGCCAGACTTGCTTGCTGCGGATCTTGTCCATAGCCAGGGCCGTGCCGAGCACGCCGGAGCCGGTGCACGGCACGCCGAGCGCCTCCAGCAATCCCTGCAACACGCCGTCTTCGCCGCCACCCTTATTGCCATGCAGGATGTTGAACACCCGATCAAACTTCCCCGCCTTTTGTGGGAGCGGCTGACCAGACATTCGTCTGTTAGAAGCCAGCCGCGATGAATCTGGCGAAAGTTCAACAGCATCGCGGCTGAAGCCGCTCCCACACAGGGCTTCGATGAGGGCGGGGATGCCGTCGACGGGATGGGCGTCGACGCCGCGCGCGCGCAATGCGGCCAGCACGTTGGCGCCGGAGTTGAGCGAGACTTCGCGTTCAGAGCTGGTGCCGCCCATCAGGACCGCAACGCGTCCGAACTGGCGCGGGTCTTTCACCTTGTTCATTGCTTGCCTACTCCTGGAAATCCGTGGGCCGCGAGATCGCTGGCGACATGACCGATGTCGCCGGCGCCCATCACCAGCAGCAAGTCGCCATCGACGAGCACATCGGCGAGCAGTGGCGGCAGTTCGTTGGCGCTGCCGACCACGACCGGGTCGAGACGTCCGCGCGAGCGGATCGCCCGCGCCAGCGACTTGGCGTCGGCGCCGATCACCGGCGCCTCGCCGGCGGCATAGACTTCGGTCAGCACCACCGCATCGGCGCTCGACAACACCGCGGCGAACTCGTCGAACAAATCCCGGGTTCGGCTATAGCGATGCGGTTGGAAGGCAACCACCAGCCGGCGCTCCGGCCAGCCGCCGCGCGCAGCGGCGAATACGGCTTCGAGCTCGCGCGGGTGGTGCCCGTAATCGTCGACCAGCAACACCTTGCCGCGGCCAAACTCGACTTCGCCCTTGACGTTGAAGCGGCGGCCGATGCCCTGAAAGTTCTGCAGTGCGCGCGCGATCGCCTGCGGCTCGACACCGAGCTGCCAGCCGATCGCGGCCGCGGCCAGGGCGTTGAGCACGTTGTGCCGGCCCGGTAGGTTCAGCCGCACTTCCAGCGGCTCGCTATCGGGCAGTTGCAGCGTGAAGCACATGCTGCCGCCTTCCTGGCGGACGTCCGATGCGCGCACATCGGCAGCCGCAGCGAACCCGTAGCTCATTACGTGACGCGGCATCTGTTCGGCCAGCGCGTTGACTTCGGCATCGTCGATGCACAACACCGCCAGACCATAGAACGGCAGGCGATGCAGGAATTCGGAGAAGGCCGCCTTGACCCGTTCGAAATCGCCGCCGTAGTTTTCCAGATGATCGGCGTCGATATTGGTGACCACGGCGATCAGCGGGTTGAGGCGCAGGAAGCTGCCATCGCTTTCGTCGGCTTCGGCTACCAGCCACTGGCCGGTGCCAAGCTTGGCGTTGGCGCCGGCCGACAGCAGCTGGCCGCCGATGACGAAGGTCGGATCCAGGCCCGCTTCCGACAGCACGCTGGCGGCCAGCGAGGTCGTGGTGGTCTTGCCGTGCGTGCCGGCGATGGCGATGCCGCGCTTGAAGCGCATCAGCTCGTTGAGCATTTCCGCGCGCGGCACCACCGGAACACGCTCGGTGTGCGCCGCCACCAGCTCGGGATTGTCCGGCTTGATTGCGCTGGAAATAACCACGACGTCGGCATTGCCGATGTTTTGCGCCGCATGGCCGCGGAAGACGCTGGCGCCCATCTTGGTCAGCCTGCGGGTCACGGGCGAGTCGTTCTGGTCGGAACCCGAGACTTGGTAACCAAGGGTCACCAGCACTTCGGCGATGCCGCTCATGCCAGCGCCGCCGATTCCGATGAAGTGCACGCGCGGAAACGCGCGGGCCAGGTCACCGGTGTCCATGAGACGACGACGCATCATGCGCGGGCCTCCTGCAATGCGATGTCGGCCACGCGCTGCGCCGCGTTGGGAAAGGACGCCGCGCGCGCGGCCGTGGCCATGACCAGCAGGCGGGAGCGATCGGCCAGCAGCGATTGCAGACGCTGCTTCAGCCCGGATTCCAAATCGGCGTCCTGGCGCAACCAGTCGCCGCCGCCGCGTTCTCTCAGATAGTCGGCGTTGCGCGCCTGGTGGTCGTCGACGGCGCCCGGGAATGGCACGAGCACGCTGCCCACGCCAGCCGCGCACAGCTCAGCGATGGTCAGGGCGCCGGCGCGGCCGATCACCAGGTCGGCCCAGCCGTAGGCCGCGGCCATGTCGGTGATGAAGGGCTCGATGCTTGC
>JBAZBG010000350.1:0-3526 GCA_041671585.1 Arenimonas sp.
CCTACGAGCAGTTCACGTTGCCCAATGGCTTGCGCGTGATCGTGCACACCGACCGCAAGGCGCCGATCGTCGCGGTGAACCTCTGGTACCACGTCGGTTCCAAGGATGAACCCAGCGGGCGGTCCGGCTTCGCGCACCTGTTCGAGCACCTGATGTTCCAGAGATCGGAGAATCACCAGGGCGAGTACTTCGCGCCGTTCAAGCAGGTCGGCGCCACCGACCAGAACGGCACCACCAACAGTGATCGCACCAACTATTTCCAGAATGTTCCGACCACTGCGCTGGATACCGCGCTGTTCATGGAATCGGATCGCATGGGCCACTTGCTCGGTGCGATCGACCAGGCCGCGCTCGACGAACAGCGCGGCGTGGTGCAGAACGAGAAGCGCCAGGGCGAAAACCAGCCCTATGGTCGCGCCTACGAGGCCCTGGTGCGTGCGCTGTATCCGAAGGGCCATCCGTATCACCACAGCGTTATTGGTTCGATGAACGACTTGAACGCGGCTTCGCTGGAAGATGTGAAGACCTGGTTCCGCAGCTGGTACGGCCCGAACAATGCGGTGCTGGTGTTGGCCGGCGACATCGACGTGGCCACCGCCAAGGCCCGGGTGGAAAAATATTTCGGCGACATTCCGGCGTCGGCTTCGCTGCCCGCCAAGCCGCCGATGATCGCGGCGCGCAGCCAGTCCACGCGCGAGACGATGACCGACCGTGTGGCGCAAACGCGGGTCATGCGCATCTGGAACGTGCCCCAGTACGGTTCGCCCGATGTCGAGCGCCTGCAGCTGTTTGCCCAGGTGCTCGGCGGCAGCCGCGCGTCGCGCCTGGACAAGCGCCTGGCCTTCGGCGACAAGACCGTCGATCGCGTCAGCGCGTCGATGGACGCGTCCGAACTCGGCGGCACCTTCGACATCACCGCCGACGTCAAGCCGGGTGTCGATGCCGCCATGGTAGAAAAAGCCGCCAACGAGGAACTCGAAAAGCTGCTCACCGAAGGACCGACCGAGGCCGAGCTGGAGCAGGCGCGCACCGTATTCAAAGCCAGCTTCGTGCGTGGCGTCGAACGCATCGGCGGTTTTGGCGGCAAGGCCGACGCGCTTGCCGAATGCACGGTATACACCGGCAATCCGGGCTGCTTCCGCGAGCAGCTGGCGCGTATCGAATCGAGTACGCCGGAGGAGGTCAGGGCCGCTGCCAACCGCTGGTTGCGCGCGGGCGATCACACGCTGACCATCAGCCCCGGCGAGGTGACGCAAATCGTCGAAGAGCCGTCGGTGCCCGACTCCAGGCCGTCGGTGATTCCGCCGGCGGATTCGAAGTTCAGGACTCTCGCCAGTCCCGTGGATCGCAGCAAGGGCGTGCCGCTGCCGGAGGCCTTTCCGGATCTGAAATTCCCGGCGCTGCAGCGCGGCCGGTTGAGCAATGGCATCAAGCTGATTCTGGCCGAGCGCCACGACGTGCCGGTGGTACAGATGAGCATGGAGTTCCCGGGCGGTTTCACCTCCGACCAGGGCCGCAAGGCGGGCACCGCGAGCTTCACCATGGGCATGCTCGACGAGGGCGCCGGCGCCTACGATGCCATCGCGTTGGGCAACCGCAGTGAGTCGCTGGGCGCAATCATCGGTACTGGCGCCAGTCTCGACGCGGCCGAGGCCACGCTGTCGGCGCTGAAGGAAAAACTGGACGATTCCCTGGCGCTGTACGCGGACGTGATCCGCCGCCCGCGGTTCGAAGACAAGGAAATCGAACGCGTCCGCGCCAACTGGCTGTCGACGATCCAGCAGGAAAAGACCATGCCCGCCGGCATGACCCAGCGCGTGGTTGCGCCGCTGGTGTTCGGCGCCGGCCATCCGTACGCGATTCCCTTTGGCGGCACCGGCTATGAAGCCGACATCGCGGGCCTGGGCCGCGCCGAAATGCTCGCCTGGCACGGCGAACAACTGCGGCCGGACATCGCAACCTTGATGATCGTCGGCGACACCACGCTGGCCGAGATTACGCCCCTGCTGGAAAAACACTTCGGCGACTGGAAGGCGCCGGCTTCAGCCAAACCGGTCATCAAGCTTCCGTCCGTGCCCTTGCCGACGTCGCCGCGCGTGTTCCTGATCGACCAGCCCGGCGCGATCCAGTCCAACATCGTGGCCAGCCAACTGGCGCCACCGGTGACCGATGCCGACGCGGTGGATTTCGACATCGCCAACGGCGTGCTCGGCGGTGATTTCACTTCGCGATTGAACATGAACCTGCGCGAGGACAAGCATTGGTCCTACGGCGCGCGCAGCGGCGCCAACAGCTCCATCGGCCAGCGTCTGTGGACGGCCAGCGCGCCGGTGCAGAGCGACAAGACGATCGAGGCGATCAAGGAAGTGCAACGCGAGGTGGCCGACTTCACCAGCGGCAAGGCGCCGGCGACGCCCGAGGAAGTCGTGCGCATCCAGGCGATCAATGTGCGCACGTTGCCGGGCTCGTTCGAAACCGCGCGCGCGGTTCTGGGCACGGTGGCGGGCATCAATCGCTACGGCCGCCCGGACGATTACGTGGTCCAGCGCAAGGCACGGATCGAAGCGATGACCCCGGCCAGCGTGCAGGCCGCGGCCTCCACGCTGCAGCCGCAGGCGATGACCTGGGTGATCGTGGGCGACCTGAGCAAGATCGAAGCCGGGATCCGCGCCCTGAACCTGGGTCCGGTGCAGGTGATCGATGCCGACGGCAAGCCGGTGCCTGCCGCGACCGGCAAATGATCCCCGACTCATCGCGGGTTCACGACGGGCAAGGGCACAATTGTGTTCGCTTCTTCACCCACCCCTGGAGTCCATGCATGCGCATCGCCGGCCTATCCGTCGCAATAGCGATCTCACTGTCCGCCTGCACCTTTGTGAAGATGGCTCCGGGGGGCGCTGAAGTGCAGGTTGTCTCCGCGGACCGCAACATGAGCGGCTGCGAGAAGCGCGGCGAGATCGAAGTCTCGGTCAAGGACCGGCTGGGGCCGTATGAGCGCGACGAAATGCGCGTCCTCGACGAACTGGAAACGTTGGCGCGCAACGAGGCCCCGGGCCTGCGCGCCGACACGGTGCAGCCGAAAAACACGCCACGCGATGGCGAACAGCGCTTCGTGGCCTACCGCTGCGCCGGCGCCGCCTTCGAGGCCGCGCGCCCGGCGACCGAAGCGGCCGAGACGGTGCCGCTGCAGGACGATTGAGGGGCGCCGATCCGGGCAAATTATTGATGCAGTAGCGGTTTCCGGGCCGCCCATTGCGTGCTCGGTTGAGGAAAACGACCAAAAGCGGTACCTTTGAAGGGTTTCCCCCCAGGTCTTTCCCATGCTGTTCGAGCACGTTGCTATCGCTGGCCTCGCCCATATCGACGCCCCGCATTCCCTGAGCTCGGCAGATATCAACGCCCAACTCAAGCCGACCCTGGATCGCCTGGGCATTCGCACCGATGTGCTCGGCGATATCGCCGGCATCCATTCGCGGCGGATGTGGGACGTGGAGACATTGGCCTCCGACGCGGCGACCCTGGCCGG
>JBAZBG010000351.1:0-3522 GCA_041671585.1 Arenimonas sp.
TCAAGGAAATCGCGCTGGTCGGGCCGCGCGCCGTCAAGAAGGGCGCCAAGGCGGCGCCGGTGCTGCAGGTCACCTCGAAGAACCTCGATAAGTACCTGGGCGTGCGCCGCGTTGATTTCGGTCGCGCCGAGGTCGAGAACGAAGTGGGCCTGGTGACCGGATTGGCCTGGACGGAAGTGGGCGGCGATTTGCTGCAGATCGAAGCGTCGGTGATGCCGGGCAAGGGTCAGCTGATCCTCACCGGACAACTCGGCGATGTCATGCAGGAATCGGTGAAGGCGGCCCATACCGTCGTGCGCTCGCGCAGCGAGCGTCTGGGCCTCGATCCCGAGTTCCACAACAAGTTCGACGTCCACGTGCACGTGCCCGAAGGCGCCACGCCCAAGGACGGTCCGAGCGCGGGCGTGGCCATGGTGACGGCGCTGGTGTCGATCCTGTCCGGCGTGGCCATTCGTTCCGACGTCGCGATGACCGGCGAGATCACCCTGCGCGGGCGCGTGCTGCCGATCGGCGGACTCAAGGAGAAGCTGTTGGCTGCCCTGCGTGGCGGCATCAAGACGGTGATCATCCCGGAAGAAAACCGCAAGGATCTTGCCGATATTCCGAAGAACGTCACGCAAGGCCTTGAGATCATTCCAGTGAAGTGGATCGACCAGGTGCTGGACATTGCGCTGGTGCGGCCGATCGCTCCGCACTCGGGTGAAACGCCGGTACCGGTGGAGAAGGTCGAAGAACCGGTTGAACACAAACAGGAAGCCGCGCGTCCGCATTGATGTGCGAATTGCGTATTGGGCGGAGAGCCGCGAGAAATATGGGTTTGCGGCTTGCGTGGGGAAATGTGCGCTGGTATAAATCTACCACCCGCTGACGCGGCCTCGCGTCGTCGGTACAGGAGGATCGGACTGACGGCGAGTAGCCGGAATTGGTCCGCTTTAACGAACTGCGGGAATATCTCGCTTAGGGAGTCACTAATGAACAAAGGCGATTTTATCGGCGCCGTCGCTGACGCTGCCGAACTGTCCAAGGCCGATGGCGCTCGCGCCGTTGACGCGATGATCGAAGTCATCAAGAAAGCGCTGAAGAAGGGTGACACGATTACCCTGGTTGGCTTCGGAACCTTCTCGGTGCGCAAGCGTGCCGCCCGCCAGGGCCGCAATCCGCAGACCGGCGCTACCATCAAGATCAAGGCGTCGAAAAATCCGGCATTCAAGGCTGGCAAAGCCCTGAAAGATGCAGTAAACTGATCGTCTCGTTTGGGTGCTTAGCTCAGCGGTAGAGCGTCTCCCTTACACGGAGAGGGTCGGGGGTTCGAAACCCTCAGCACCCACCAGGCTCCGGTAAAGCCCCAAAGCAAATGTTTCGTGGAGTGGTAGTTCAGTTGGTTAGAATATCGGCCTGTCACGCCGAGGGTCGCGGGTTCGAGTCCCGTCCACTCCGCCACACCCCCGAGGGCGCCTAAAGGCGCCCTCGTTTTTTTCGGGAACGCCGTCGGCGCTCCCTACAAATGGCGAAATCAATATGCTCCAGAGCATTCGCGAAAAAACTTCCGGCTGGATCGCCAGCATCATCCTTGGTCTGGTCATCCTGACTTTCGGATTCTTCGGCATGGAGTCGTACCTCACCGCCAAGGTCGAGACGTACGTTGCCAAGATCGAAGGTCCCGCCAAGTTCCTGATGTTCGGAAAACAGGAACGTGAGATCAGTCAGAACGACTTCCGCAAGCGCTTCGACCAGGCCCGGCAGCAGCAGCGCCAGGCGCAAGGCAAGGCGTTCGATGCCGCGGCGTTCGAAACCATGGCCAACAAGCGGCTGGTGCTGGATCGGATGATCGACGAAGCCTTGCTCGAGCTGGTCGGCGAACGCGATGGCGTCGCGTTGTCCAAGGACGCCGTGCAAAAGCGGATCCTGCAGGAGGAATCCTTCAAGGTCGCCGGTCGTTTCGATCCGGATCAATACCAGTTGGCGCTGAAGGGTTCGAACCTTACGCCCAAGCAGTTCGAAGAGCTGGTACGCGCTGACTTGATTCAGCAGTTGGTACCTTCGCAGCTTGCCGCGTCGCAATTCGTCGGTGACGCCGAGCTGGAAGCGCTGGTCCGGTTGAGCCAGCAGAAGCGCGACATTCGTTTCCTGGAAATTCCGCCGCCGGCCCTGCCGGCCGCGCCGCCGACCGACGCCGAATTGACGACCTGGTACAAGGCGCACGCCAGCCAGTACCGCAGTGCGGAAAAGGTCGCGATCGAATACGTTGAAATCAGCGCGGACTCGATGCCGGTCGACACCGTGGCCGACGAAGCCAGCTTGCGCCAGCGCTACGAATCTGTGAAAGCAAAATACGGCGCGGTCGAACAGCGCATGGCCTCCCACATCCTCGTCAAGGTCGATGAAAAGGCGACCCCCGCGCAGGTCGCGGCGGCGCAGGCAAAAGCGCAGGATCTGGCGGCGAAAGCACGTTTGCCGGGCGCTGATTTCGCCGCCCTCGCCCAGGCCAACTCCGATGACGTCGGCTCCAAGGACGTCGGCGGCGATCTCGGTCCGGTCGACAAGGGCGTGTTCGGCGATGCCTTCGACAAGGCTTTCTTCGCATTGCAGGTCGGCCAGGTCAGCGATCCGGTGCGTTTGCCGGACGGCTGGCATGTGCTGTTGCTGCGCGAGCTGATTCCGGGCACCGGCAAGACCTTTGAGGAGGTGCGCACCGAGCTTGAAGCCGAATACCTGGAGTCGGAACGCGAGCGTGTGTACAACGACATCTCCGGCAAGCTGGTCGACAAGATTTACGCCGACCCAAGTTCGCTGGCGCCGGCGGCCCAGGAACTCAAGCTACCGGTGAATCGCACGGGCCTGTTCACCCGCGATGGCGGCGAAGGCATCGCCGCGCTGGAGCAGGTGCGCAAGGCGGCGTTCAACGACACGCAGAAGCTCGACCGCCAGGTCAGCGAGCCGGTGGAGATCGAAGCCAACCACATCGTCGTCCTGCATGTGACCGACTATCAGCCGGCCGCACAGTTGCCGCTGGCCGGCATTCGCGAGCGGGTAGTGGCCGACGTGATGGCGGATCGGCTGGCCAAGGCCAGCAAGGCTCGCGCCGATGCATTGCTGGCGCGCGCACTCAAGGGCGAAAGCATGGATGTGCTGGCCACGGAAGTGGAACGGCCGGTGTCCGATGTCCCCGGCGTAACGCGCCAGGCGCCCAATCCGCAAATCGAGCCGCTGATCACCGAAGCATTCCGTCTGGCAACTCCGACGGCTGGAAAGATTTCGGTCGGCCTGGCCAAGCTGGCGCCGGATCGTTATGCCCTGGTTTCGGTGTCTGCCGTGCACGATGGCGATCTGAGCCAGCTCGATGCCGAAACGCGTACGCGCCTGAAGGCCGAGCTCGCGCAGGCACGTGGCGCGGTCGACGGCCGCGCATTCGTCGATCAATTGCGCAAGCAGTACACGGTCAAGATTGCGGAAGATCGTTTGTAAGCTGCGCCAAACCTACGCTCCCATCAAAGAAAAAGCCCGGAGCAATCCGGGCTTTTT
>JBAZBG010000352.1:0-3520 GCA_041671585.1 Arenimonas sp.
ACATGCATACTGAGCGAGTCGGAATCGAATTTGATCCTGACAAGGCGGTTGCCAACCTGCGCAAGCACGGTGTGAGCTTTGCGGATGCTGAGCTGGCGTTGTTGGATCCACACGCGGCGACGCTGGAAGATCCCGAGGCCGAAGGTGAATTGAGATTTATTACTCTTGGCGTCGGCGCTGCCGGACGCGTTCTGGTTGTCGTCTGGGCACCTCGAAACCGGCGGGCGCGATTGATTTCCGCCAGGAAGGCCAGTAGTGGCGAGAGAGAGTTCTATGCGCAAGGAATATGATTTCAGTAATGCCAAGCGTGGCGCCGTGATTGCTGCGCCCGGCAAGACTCGCATTACGATCATGCTGGACAACGACGTAATCGATGCATTCCGCGCTCGAGCCGAGGCGGAGGGGCGCGGTTACCAGACAGCCATAAATGAAGCCTTACGAACCGCGTTGGATGCCGACCAGGCGCCGGTAACCGTGGCTACGCTGCGTCGTGAGCTGCGCAAGGTTCTGAAGCTCGCGGGCTGACAAAAGAAAGGCACCCGAAGGTGCCTTTCCGAACATCGTAATCAGACGCCTCAGATCATCGGTGTATTGCGCGTTCCGATCGATTCGCCTTCCGGACCGACTGGCTCTTCTGCAATCTTGGCCAGGGCCGGCGGTTCTTCCAGTTGCGTGACGTCCACACCCACAGCCGCATCCGCGGGTGTCGGAGTGACTGCTGGCTCGGCTTCGGCGGACGCCTGTCCAGCAACCGCCGCGTCGAATGCTGACTGTGTTGCCGCGATGGACTGCGCAGGCATGGACGCCGGAGTCGGTGTCGGTGTCGGTGCCGGAGCTGCCGGTACGAAGCTGGCGGCGGATTGCGCATCGGCAATGGCTGGTTCGACATCGACCAGGCCCGGCATGCTCGCCGGGGCAGCTTCGACGCGATCAACCTTAGGCGTTACCTGAGTCTGCGGTTCGATGTGCGCGGCGACAGTATCGGCTTCGGCGACGAATTCGAAACCCGCCGACTCGGCCACCGGCTCAACGCGAGTCACGGCAGGCATTACTTCAGCCGCCGGTTCAACGCGCGCAACGACTGGTATGTCCTGCGCTGCCGGCTGGACGGGCGCCGGTACCTGTTGCTCGACCGTGTGCTCGTAAGTGGCGGCACTCGGCTTCTCTGCCGCCGCCGGCTCGGCAGACGCCGGGCTGGTGAGCGGCTGCACGGTCACGGAAACCTGTGGCGGCGGCATGGCAGCCACTTCCGTCGGCAATGCGAAGGTGCTTTGGACTGATGGCGTGCTCAGGGTCGGGGCGGACGCAGGTTCAGGCGGCGCCGCTGTGATTGCCGCAGGCGGCAAATCAATGGGCAGGTCGTCGAACTCGGATTCGGCTGAAGTTACCGGCAGGCTGGATGCAAATACCGGGCTGGCGAATGCGACCGGCGCATGGCTCGCTGCGGGCGCGCTGCTTTCGGAGGATTCGAATTCTTCAGCACCTTCCTCGTCGTCGAAATCAATTTCCGACTGCGAATTGGCTGGCGCTTCGGACTCACCCGGCGCACCAGTCTCCTGGCGGCGGCGGCGACGACCACCACGACGGCCGCGACGGCGGCGGCCACCTTCGCCAGCGGCCGCTTCGGCGCTGGCGGCAGCGCCGGCTTCCGTGGGTACGGTTGGCTGGCTGGCGGCATCGGCCGATGCGGCTGCTGCAGTCGGCTCAGCGATGCCGGCAACTGGCATGGCGCCGCCGGTCTCGGCAGCCTGCGCTGCCAGCCTTGCTTCGCGTGCTGCACGGCGTTCGGCTTCGCGCTTGATGTTTTCCTGGCGCTGATTCTCGCGACGCTCGGCTTCCTTGCGCTGTTGCTCGAGCTTGCGCTGTTCATCCAGCTGCTTCTGCTCTTCGCTGCGTTCCGGGCGCGGTTCGTTGCGCTGGGGCTTGGCGGCCTGTTGTTCCGGCTTTGCCTGCGCTGGCGGCCGGTTTCCGGGCGCGGATGGTTGCGGACGATTGCCGCCTTGCGCGTTGCGCGCACCTTGCGGTTGACCGCCACGGCCACGACGCGGGTCGTGGCCACGACCGGCGTTGCGGTCGCTGCGCTCGCCGCGATCGTTGCGTTCGGCACGCGGCGGGGCCGGCGCAGGCGCCGGACTTTCGGCAAACAAGGACTTGAGCCAACCGAGGAGTCCCGGCTTGGTGGCAGCGGGTGCGGCCCGCATGGCGCGCGGTGCCTCGGCGATCGGCGCGATCTCCTCGCGCAACTCGCGCACGGGCGCCGGCTGCGTCGGCGCAACGTGGGTGACCGCCGGCAGATCAGGCACATTCATATGCGCCTTGGTCAGCGCGTGCACTTCCAGCTTGCGCGGCGAAGTGCGGTGGTAGCTGGGCTTGGCCACTTCATCCCCCGTCTCGCCCTCGCGCAAGCGGCTGACGTTGAAATGCGGCGTTTCCAGTTGATCGTCGGCAACGATGATGATCGGCGCGTCGTGGCGCATTTCGATCTCGACCAGTGCGCGGCGTTTTTCGTTGAGCAGGTAGTTGGCG
This sequence comes from Arenimonas sp., assembly GCA_041671585.1. GTDB lineage: Bacteria > Pseudomonadota > Gammaproteobacteria > Xanthomonadales > Xanthomonadaceae > Arenimonas. The sequence goes on from JBAZBG010000352.1 coordinate 2,527, forward strand.
ATTTCCGGCGGAGCCTGCACCAGCACCTGGCTGGTGTTTTCCTTCATCGCGTGTTCCTCGACCAGGCGAACGATCGACAGCGACAGCGATTCGACGCTGCGCATGCGGCCATGGCCGTCGCAACGCGGGCAGATGATCTGGCTCGATTCGCCCAGGCTGGGCCGCAGCCGCTGGCGGGAGAGTTCAAGCAGGCCGAAGCGGGAGATCTTGCCGATCTGCACGCGGGCGCGATCCTGCTTGAGCGCATTCTGCAGACGGTCTTCGACCGCACGCTGGTGCTTGCCGGAACTCATGTCGATGAAATCGATGACCACCAGTCCGCCGAGATCGCGCAGGCGCATCTGCCGGGCGACTTCTTCCGCCGCTTCCAGGTTGGTGTTGAACGCGGTTTCCTCGATGTCGCTGCCCTTGGTGGCGCGCGAGGAGTTGACGTCGATCGCGGTCAGCGCTTCGGTCTGGTCGACCACGATCGAGCCGCCGGAAGGCAGGCGGATCTGCCGCTCGTACGCATTCTCGATCTGCGATTCGATCTGGAAACGGTTGAACAGCGGAATATCGTCCTTGTACATCTTCAGCTTGCGCAGGTTCTGCGGCATCACCGACTGCATGAAGTCGCGCGCCTGCTCGTACATGACGTCGGTGTCGACCAGGATCTCGCCAACATCGGCGCGCAGGTAATCGCGCAACGCGCGGATGATCAGGCGCGACTCCTGGTAGATCAGGAAGCAGGCCGGCTTCGACAGCGCCGCGTCGGTGATCGATTTCCAGACCTGCAGCAGGTAGTCCAGGTCCCACTGCAGTTCTTCCGCGTCGCGACCGACGCCTGCGGTGCGGATGATCACGCCCATGTCGTCCGGGATGGTCAGCGCGTCGAGCGCTTCCTTCAGCGCCTGGCGGTCGTCGCCTTCGATCCGGCGCGACACGCCACCGGCGGTCGGGCTGTTGGGCATCAGCACCATGTAGCGGCCGGCCAGGGAGATGAGCGTGGTCAGGG
>JBAZBG010000353.1:0-3520 GCA_041671585.1 Arenimonas sp.
CGAAGGCGAAGACACACCGCGCATGCTCTCGATCGGCATGCATGGCCGCCTGCTTGGCCGGCCTGGACGGTTCATCGCCCTGCAACGCTTCCTGGACCATATCGCCAGCCATGAGCGCGTCTGGGTCTGCCGGCGCATCGACATCGCCCGTCACTGGCGGCAGCGGCACCCCGCACCATGACGCTCGACCAGCTCAACGCCATGCCGCGCGACCAATTCACCGACACGCTGGGCGCGATCTTCGAGCACTCGCCCTGGGTCGCCGAGCGCGCCTGGGAAATGCGGCCATTTTCCAACGTGTCCGCCCTGCACGCGGCGATGTGCGCCAGCGTGGCGGCGAGCGACGATACCGCGAAACTGGCGCTGATCCGGGCGCATCCGCCACTGGCCGGCAAGGCGGCGTTGCGCGGCGAACTCACTACTGCGTCGAAGTCCGAGCAACACGCCGCCGGGCTCGACCAATGCAGCCCGGAAGAACTGTCGCGGCTTACCGAAGTGACCCGGGACTATGATCGACGCTTTGGCATCCCTTTCATCCTCGCGGTGCGCGACCATACGCGGCAAAGCATCCTCGACAACCTGTCTGCGCGCATGGGCAATACGCGCGAACAGGAAATCGCCGAAGCGTTGCGCCAGATCGAGCGCATCGCCTTGCTTCGTTTGACCGGCGCGATCGCCGGTTGACTCCTGACCTCAAGGAACCACACATGGCCCTGGCCGCCAGCGACGCCGACGCCCCGGATTTCACCCGTCGCCATGTCAATCTGGCGGACGCTCGCCTGGGCGCGCAGGCGCTGGAGGCCAGCGACGATTTTTTCGCCGCCAAGGAACGCATGCTCAATCCGCAGCCGGCCGTCTTCGTGCCCGACAAGTACGACGAAAACGGCAAGTGGATGGATGGTTGGGAGAGCCGGCGCAAGCGGGTGCCGGGGCATGACTGGTGCGTGCTGCGTCTGGCGCGGCCCGGTCGCGTGCATGGTGTCGACCTGGATACCAGCTATTTCACCGGCAACTATCCACCGGCGGCGTCCCTGGAAGGCTGCTATCAGCCGGGTTCGGACCCCGATGCCGACTCAACATGGTTTGAACTCTTGCCCAACGTGGAACTCGCCGGTAATCGCCATCACTACCACGCCATCGACGTTGCGCAACCATGTACGCACGTGCGCGTGAACATCTACCCCGACGGCGGCCTGGCCCGTTTGCGTGTATACGGCACGCCTGAATTCGATCCCTCGCTCACCGATTCCGATGGGCTCGTCGATCTGGCCAGCGCATTGAATGGTGGTGTCGCACTCAGCGCCAACAACGAACACTTCGGCGTGGCCGGCAACCTGTTGCTGCCCGGACGTGGCGTCAACATGGGCGATGGCTGGGAAACCCGGCGTCGCCGCGAACCGGGCCACGACTGGTGCCTGATCGCCCTCGCCTGCCCGGGCATCGTGGAAGCCATCGAAGTGGACACCGCGCACTTCAAGGGCAATTATCCGGCGCGCTGCAGCCTGCAGGCGGCGTCCGTGCCGGACGGCACGTCGGCGCAGTCGCTGATTGCTGAGGCAGTGTCCTGGCCGGAACTGCTACCCGAGCAACCATTACAGATGGACCGGCAACATTTCTTCCGCGAGAAAATCCAACCGCTCGGCCCGATTACTCATGTCCGCTTCAATATTTTTCCCGATGGCGGCGTGTCGCGCTTGCGTCTGCGCGGCCTGCCTGTCTGAGCGCGCCTGCCATGCCAACCATCATCGTCGAGCCCCTGACCCAAGCCGCCTTCGCCGCCTTCGGCGAGGTGATCGAGCCCGCCAGCGCGCAGGCCGTGCACTCGATCAATGACGGCACCGCGCTGCGCTTCGATGCCCTGGCGCGCGTGGATGTGGTGGGGGTCGGCGCGTACCCTGTGATCAGCCTGTTTCGCGCCCAGCCACGCGAGCTGCCCTTCACCGTCAGCACGCTCGAGCGCCATCCGCTAGGGAGCCAGGCATTCATGCCGCTGGGTACCGCGTCTTATCTAGTGGTCGTGGCAGCGGATGCCGAAACCCCGCCGCGTGCGTTCCTCGCGCAGGCAAGCCAGGGCGTCAACTTCCATCGCGGCACCTGGCATCACCCGCTGCTGGCGCTGGAACGGGAGAGCGATTTTCTGGTGATCGATCGTGCTGGCGAAGGGGCTAACTGCGAGGAGATCGCGTTGCGCGAGCTGTGGACTATCGACCTATCTAGGCTCGATGCCCTGTGACTCCTCATACCAACGACCAATCGCCGCGCGCTCGAACTCCGACAGCTGCGTGACATTGCCCGGCGGCATGATGCGCAGTTTCACGACTTGCAGATAGATCAATGCCGCGCGCGCCTCAACCTGCTCGGGCGTGTCGAACATCGCGCCTTTGGGTGCGCTGGCCATCAGGCTGGGCCGGGCAGAATGACAGGCGCTGCAGCGCTCGGCCAGGATGGCTTGGATGGCGGCGGAATCGGGTTCTTCCGACGGCATAAAGCGGGTCCCAAGCGTAGCGCCAGCATGCGAGGACTGCGCGAGTTGCCCCACTGGCGCTGGCCGCGCCGCCAGCGCCGCGCCATCCGCCCTGGGCGCCAACCAGGCGAACGCCGCCAGCAACGCGAGTCCACCGACAACAAGCAACCACCACGCCCGCTGCCCGCCATGCCAGAGCACGAAGAATTGCCGGATCAAGGCGCCGGCAGCCATGAACACCGCCAGCACCAGCCAATTGTTTTCGTTCGCGTAGGCGATCGCGTAGTGGTTGCCGAGCATGGCGAACACCACCGGCAGCGTGAAATAGGTGTTGTGCACCGATCGCTGCTTGCCGCGCATGCCGGCCAGCGGATCGGGATTCTCGCCGCGCGACAGCGCCGCCACGAGGCGCTTCTGACCGGGGATGATCACGAAGAAAACATTGGCGGACATGATCGTGCCCAGCGCGGCCCCGACCAGCAGGAACGCCGCACCGCCGGCGAACAGATGGGTGGCGACGTAGCACATCAGCACGACCAACACAGACACTGCTGCCCCGAGCACGCGATCGCGAAACCCCAACACACGGCATAACGCGTCGTAGATCAGCCAGCCGGCAAGCAGGAAACCCAGTGCGAGCCCGATGACCTGCGGCGGCGTCAGCGCCGACACGGCCGGATCGATCAGGTACAACTTCGGCGCCGACAGATACAGCACGGCGAACAGGGCGAAGCCCGAGAGCCAGGTCGTGTACGACTTCCACTTAGACCAGTGCAGTTCCTCGGGCAGCCGTGGCGGCACCGGCATGAACTTGCGCTTGTGATAGAAACCGCCGCCGTGCACCGACCAGGATTCGCCGACCACACCGGGCTCGGCGCCCACCGCGGGCTTGAGCGAGCGGTCCAGCATGACGAAATAAAACGACTCGCCGATCCAGGCGATCGCGGCGATCACGTGCAGCCAGCGCAGCGCGAAGGCCGCCGCTTCGGTCAGGAATGGAACCACTCAGCTGCCCCGATAGGTGCTGTAAGCGTAAGGCGAAGCCAACAGGGGCAC
>JBAZBG010000354.1:0-3507 GCA_041671585.1 Arenimonas sp.
GATTGCTCTTTCGAGCCCCGTAATTGTACCGGCCGGGGCCTGCCCTAACAAGGACACCGTGGCGCCCGATCAATGCCGGCGCCGTTCAGCCGCCCTGCGCGGCCCAGCGGAACAGGCGCTTGGCGCGCAATACCCCATTGCCGTCGACCTCGGCCAGGCCCAGGGAACGACCGGTCGCATCGACCGCATTGACCTCGCCTGCGAGGTTTTGGCCCTGACCAAGCTGAACCGTCTGACCGCGGCCCAGGGCGAGCGCCTGCAGCGAATCCAGCCCGACGCGGGGCCAAAGAACCATGGCGGCGGCGATCGGCAGCAGCACCGCATCGAGCGCCGCCTCCCCCTGGGTTTCCGATAGCTGCCTCAGCTCATCGAGGGTATGCATGGCCGGCTCGGTGAATGGCTCGACCCACAAACGCCGGAGGGCGGTAACGTGCGCGCCACAGCCGAGCAATTCGCCCAGGTCGCGCACAATGCTGCGGATGTAGGTTCCCGAACCGCAAGTAATGCGCAGTCGAAGCTCGGCGCGGGAAAACTCCAGGAGTTCGATCGACCGGACCTCCACTTCCCGCTCCGGGACTTCGATGGACTCACCGCGGCGCGCCTTGGCGTACAGCGGCTCACCACCTTGCTTGAGCGCCGAATAAATCGGTGGGCGTTGGCGGATTCGACCGATGAAGCCCTGCAGGGCGGCAGAGATTCGTTCTTCGTCGAGCTCAGGGACGGGCCGCTCGCGCAGCACTTGCCCGTCGGCATCGTCGGTATCGGTGGTCACGCCCAGGCGAGCGACGACTTCATACGATTTGGCATTGCCGAGCAGATGCCCGGCGAGCTTGGTGGCTTCGCCGAAACAGACCGGAAGCAGGCCGGTAGCGAGCGGATCCAGGCTGCCGGTATGACCGGCCTTTTCAGCACGGAACAAGTGCCGCACCCGCTGCAGCGCCTGGTTCGAGCTCATGCCCGGCGGCTTGTCCAGCAACAGGATGCCGTCAAGCTGGCGGAACACAGTGCGCGGAAGTTTGCTCATTCGATCGGCCACGATTTTGTCGGAGCGGCTTCAGCCGCGATGCTGTTTCGCAAATAGCTATCGCGGCTGAAGCCGCTCCTACAAGAGCTTCAGCTTTCTTCGCTGGGGGGGTTGTCGCGCAGCAGGGCGTCGATGCGCTCGCCTTTGTCGACAGAATCGTCGTAGTGAAAGTGCAGCTCGGGCACGTGACGCATGCGCACGGCCTTGGCCAGCTGGAAACGGAGTTCCGGCGCCAACGCCTTCAGCCCCTTGACCGCCTCAGCCGCCTTCTCGGACATCAAGGCCGTGACGAAGACCTTCGCATGCGACATGTCACGGCTGATTTCGACATCCGACACGCTGACCGACGGCAGGCCGTGCTCGCGAACCGCCTTGTGCACGATCAAACCCAGGTCCCGGCGCAATTGCGCCGAAACCCGGTCGGTCCGATAGAAGCTTTTCCCTGGCATCAGAGCGGCGGCATCAGAGCGTGCGCTTGACTTCAATGCGCTCGAAGCACTCGATGTGGTCGCCCGGCTGCACGTCGTTGTAGGCCTTCACGGCGATACCGCACTCGGTGCCGCTCTTGACCTCGTCGACGATATCCTTGAAACGACGAAGCGATTCCAGCTCGCCCTCGAACACCACGGTGTTGTTGCGCAACACGCGGATCGGCTTGTTGCGCTTGACCGTGCCCTCGATGACCAGGGAGCCGGCGACCGCACCGAACTTGGAGCTGCGGAACACGTCGCGCACTTCGGCGATACCGATGATCTCCTCGCGAATTTCCACGCCGAGCAGACCGGAAGCAACCTGCTTCACCTGGTCGATGACGTCGTAGATGATCGAGAAGTAGCGCAGGTCGAGCCCGGCGTTCTCGATGATGCGGCGTGCAGCGGCATCGGCGCGAACGTTGAAGCCGATGATCACCGCCTTGGCCGAAGCCGCGCGCGTGGCATCGGATTCGGTGATGCCGCCGACCCCGGATTCGATCACGTTGATATTGATCAGGTCGTTGGACAACGCAGTCAGCGATTCGCGCAATGCCTCGGCAGAACCCTGCACGTCGGCCTTGACCACGATATTGAGCGTCTGCTGGCCGTTGGCCATGCCCATCTGGGCGATGACGTCTTCCATCTTGCTGCCCGGCTGCTTGACCAGGCGGGTTTCGCGGCGCTTGGTGTCGCGCTGTTGCGCCACTTCGCGCGCCAGCCGCTCGTCGGCAACCACCACGAAGTCATCGCCCGCATCGGGCACGCCCGACAGGCCGAGCACCTGCACGGGAATGGACGGGCCAACGGACTCGGTCTGCTTGCCGTTCTCGTCGAACAGGGCACGCACGCGGCCGTATTGCACGCCACAGACAAGGTAGTCGCCCTTCTTCAAGGTGCCTTGCTGCACAAGTACGGTGGCAACCGGACCACGGCCCTTGTCGAGCGCGGATTCGATCACTACGCCGGTCGCGCGCGCATCGACCACGGCGCGCAATTCCATGACCTCGGCCTGCACCAGGATCGCGTCGAGCAGTTCATCCACGCCCATGCCGGTCTTGGCCGACACCGGCACGAACTGCACGTCGCCGCCCCACTCTTCCGGCACCACTTCGATTTTCACCAGGCCCTGCTTGATGTTGTCCGGGTTGGCGTCGGCCTTGTCCATCTTGTTCATCGCCACCAGCAGCGGCACCTTGGCAGACCGCGCATGGTTCACCGCTTCCACGGTCTGCGGCATGACGCCGTCATCGGCCGCCACCACCAGCACCACGATGTCGGTCAGCTTGGCGCCACGGGCACGCATCGAGGTGAACGCCGAGTGGCCGGGCGTATCGAGGAAGGTGATGACGCCCTTGCCGGTTTCGACGTGATACGCGCCGATGTGCTGGGTGATGCCGCCGGCTTCGCCGGAAGCCACTTTCGCGCGGCGGATGTAATCGAGCAACGAGGTCTTGCCATGGTCGACGTGACCCATGATGGTGACCACTGGCGGGCGTACCGAACGCTCGCCCTGGACTTCCACGGCCTGCGCTTCGAGCGCCAGTTCGGCGTCGTCCTCGTTGGTCTTGCTGGCCTTGTGACCGAGTTCTTCGACCACCAGCACGGCGGTGTCGTGATCGATCACCTCGTTGATGGTGACCATCATGCCCATCTTGAACAGGGCGCGAACGACTTCGCTGCCCTTCATCGCCAGCTTGTTGGCAAGCTCGGAGACCAGGATGTTTTCACCGATGAAAACTTCGCGCAGGATCGGCGCGGTCGGCTTGGAAAAGCCGTGCTGCCCGGACGACGTACGCGAGGGCTCGGCGACCTTCTGCCTGGGCTTCTTGCGATTGCCGGCCGTGCTGCGGCGGGCGCGCTCGTCGGCAGTCAGGTGCAGCTGGCCGGTCACGAACAAGGGCGTGGAGCCATCCTCGCCTTCGTTGTCGACCATGGCATGCGAGCCGCGGGCCTTGTGCTTCGGCGCTGCCTTGTTGCCGGGCGCATTGGCCGGGGATTTGTTCAGCGGCG
>JBAZBG010000355.1:0-3501 GCA_041671585.1 Arenimonas sp.
ATGATTGGCACGAATGCTTCAGCGCGCGTTATCGGCCGCAGCGACGATCGGTTCGAGCCGCAACTCGAGGCGCAAGGGATTGGCGGCTCGCGCCCGCGCAGCCGGCGCGCGACTGGGCGCGGCACCGGCGATGATGATGCGCTTGTCGCTGACGCCAGCCGCGGCCAGGAAGTCGGCCACCGCGAGTCGGCGTTGTTCGGCCAGTTGCGGATTGCTGCCCTGGGCGCCGGCGTCGTCGCCGCGCACGCGCACGGCAATGGTGGTCTTGCGGTATTCCACGAATACCGTGGACAAGCGTGTCAGTGTTTCGCGCAGCGCCGGATTGAACTGGCTGCTGCCTTGTTCAAAGCCGACGCCGGTGAGCACGATGACGATGATGTTGACCTGGCGTCCGACGCCGATGCTGTGGCCGGTGAGTTGTTTCAGCCGGCCATGCAGCACGTCCATGTAGTAGCCCACTTCGGCCGGCGGCAAGGTGTCGCGCGCGCTCTTGGCCAGGGCCTGGCGGGCGCCGGCCGCGTCGGCGGCATACGCGGGCGGCACGGGCGCTGGGGCGGCCGGCGGTGCCGGTGTGGGGGCCGGGGCGACGATGGTGCGTGGCGGTTTGGGTGGCGGTGGGGTGATTGGGGGGCGGGCGCGCTGGGTGGTGCAGGCGGATAGGGTTAGGAGGGCAGCAAGCATCGCGGCTGAAGCCGCTCCCACATGAGCCGCTCCCACACGAGCCGCTCCCACATGAGCGGGGGCTGGGGGCCGGACGGGGGAGCTGGGGCTAGGAGGCGTCGTGGAAGAATGCAAGGAATGCTCCTGCCGGTAGCGGCATGCTGAACAGGTAGCCCTGGCCCAGGGTGACGCCGTGGGCAATGAGCCAATCCCGTTGGTCGGGCGTTTCCACGCCTTCGGCCACTGTAACCAATCCCAGCGATTTAGCCATCTCGATGACGTGCACGATCACCTGGCTGGTTGCCGCCTCGGTACCGATGGCGTCGACGAAGCTCTTGTCGATCTTCAGCAGGTCCAGTTCGAACGATTGCAGGTAGGACAAACTGGAATAGCCGGTGCCGAAATCATCGACCGCGACCTGATGGCCGAGGTTGCGGAACTCGCGGATCATCGCCCGCGAGGTGTCGCTGTTGATCAGCGCGCGCTCGGTGATTTCCAGCTTGATCGCGCCCGGCTTGAGTCCGGCCGCGGACAGGATCTGGGCCAGCTCGATGCCGGTGCGCGGGTGCTTGAGGTCGTCCGGCGCCAGGTTGAGGTTGATGCTCATGGCCGGATTCTTGACCAGCATCTGCTTCATGTCGCGCACGGTGGTGCGCAGCACCGACAAGGTGATTTCCTGCACCAGGCCGGCTTCCTCGGCGACCGGGATGAAGACATCGGGATCGACGGTCTCGCCATTGCCGCGTTCCCAGCGCGCCAGCGCTTCGGCGCCGACGCAGCGGCCGGACTGCATATCCATCACCGGCTGGTAGAACACGCGGATGCGGCCGGCGGCCAGGGCCTGCCGCAATTCGGTGGACAGGCTGAGCTGGTGCCGGGAAAAACGCAGGATCAGGTACATCCACGCAATCACCAGCAACAGGCCGAAGCCGGCGCCCGCGGCCAGGGTCTGCGCGTGCCGGCTCCAGAAATTATTCAGCGGCTCGATCGCCACCACGTCGATGGGCATGATCTCGTTGCGCGAAAAACGCGAGATCACCCGCCCGTGTTCGCGATCCATGCTCACGCCAACGGCAAGCGAGTCCGGCGCCGGCAGGTCGGCATCCCAGGGGACGGCCGCCATGCGCAGTTTTTCCACCCACAGGCCGGCCTGGCGATTGTGCACCGGGCCCAGGTCAAGCAGCAGGCGCGGATCGATGGCGACATCGTGGTCGCCATAGCGCATGAGGAACAACTGCACGTCGCCCACCTGCGTTTGCGGGCTCGGCCACCAGGCGATCACGCCGCTGTCGTAGATGCGATCGGCGCGCGGCGGCTTCAGCCCCTCGATCGGCAGGAAGCCGACGCTGCACACGCGATCGGTGGCCTGCCAGTAGCCGATGGCGCGAATGTACGGCCGGGAAATGGCCGCGTCGCGCAGCGCTTGCAGGTGTTGCGCCGAGCAACGCGTGGACTGCAGCTTGTCGAAGCCGGCCAGCAGATCGCGGGTGTCGACGAAGATGTGTTCGGTGCGTTGCCCGAGCGCGGCGGCCAGGCCGCCGGCGTACGCCGCCTCGGAGGCCACCGATTCCTTCCACAGGAACCACATGATCGACGCAAACAGCAGCGCGACGCCGACCAACGCGGCGAGCGCAGCTGCGAATACGATCTTTCCCCGTCGCTGCATGCGGCGCACGCTCCCCTTGCAACACGTGGCAGCATAACAAACGAAGCTGAACGGCAAGCCGACCGCCGCGGCCGGTAATTACGCCGGCATTACCCGATCGCGACCGGCGCGCTTGGCCTGGTACAGGGCGGCATCAGCGCGATGGAGCAGGTACGGGGCGGTGTCGTGCTTGCGCGCTTCGGCGGCGCCGATGCTCAGCGTGATCGGGCGCAGCGGCCAGCGGAAGGCGCGGAAGTCGGCGAGGATGCGTTCGGCCACCTTCAGGGCGGCCGCCGCGTCCGTGTCCGGCAGCAGCACGGCAAATTCTTCACCGCCATAACGCGCCGCCAGATCCCCCGGCCGCAAGGCTGCGCGCAATAGCCGGCCGGTGTGGCGCAGCGCCTGGTCACCGGCCTGGTGGCCGAACTGGTCGTTGTAGGACTTGAAGAAATCCAGGTCCAGCAGCAACAGCGAGAAGCCCGCGTCATGTTCGCGCCGGCCGTGCAGCAGCGGCTCCAGCATGGCGTCGAAGGCGCGCCGATTGGCCAGGCCGGTCAGGACATCGGTACGCGCATCGTCACGCAGCAGTGCCGCCTCGCGACGTTGGCGCTCGGTGCGATCGAGCAGGTTGGCGACCCACCAGACCATCCAGGCCATGGAGCCGCCGGTGAACAGCGCGGCCAGCGACAAGGCAAATACTTCGGTCGCGCCCAGACGCGACTGCAGTGCCTTGAAGGCGAAGGTGAAGGCCACCGGCAGCAGGAGCGCGGCCAGGGCCAGGCGCCGGGCGAACACACCGCCCAGGGTATCGGCTGTGGCGATCCGGGTGAGGCCGGTGGTCGGCTGCGAGGACATCCAGCCAAGCGCGGCGATCAGCAGCAGGATCGCCGTGTGGATGGCGACCGGATGAAAGGCGTTGCTGGTTTCCCCGGCCAGGACGAAGCCGTGAGCGGCCAGCGCAAACATCGCCGTGGCCAGCAGCGACACCGCCACCAGTTCGCGCAACCACAACCAACGTCGCGACGAGGTCAGGAAGCCGAGCAGGCCGAGCAGGAAAAAAGCGGACGCAGTCGCTTGCGACATGCGTACCGACGGCCAGCCGTTCTGGAGGGTCGCGGAATCGTTGAACAGGCGGTCGAGGTCAAGCTCGAGCCGCCACCAGTCTTGCGCCAGGTTGGCCAGGCCCAGCGCGGCCA
>JBAZBG010000356.1:0-3495 GCA_041671585.1 Arenimonas sp.
ACGTGCGGGGCTTCGTTGGCGTCACTGGACCAATACGACGAGTAGCTGTCGTTCATCTTGGCCGTGCCCTTGGAGATGTGACCGTTGGAATCGAGGTTGATCGAAGCCAGGCCCAGCCAGCCGTTGGCGCCGTAAGCGGCATTGCACACGCGGATCTTGCCGGTGACCGCAGCGCAGCGCTTGCGATCCTTTTGCGCGTTGGCATACGGAACGACATTCAGATCAAGCTTGGTGGACTGCGACCACTCCTGGGCTGCCCGTTGCAGCAATGCCGGCCAATTGGCGTTGGTGCCGGCGGAGACGGTGCTGTCGAGCGTTTGCAGCGTGAACGAGGACGTGTTGCGCGCCCAGTGATAAGTACCCCAACTGTGCGAGGCGTAAGCCGCGAAAGAGACGGCGGCAATAGCGACAGCCAGCGAGCTCTTGATCAGAAAACGTTTCGAAACCATGTGCAATTCCCCCAGTGAATGAAAGATCGATGGAATCTGTAGGGACCATGTGGACAGGTCCGAGCCGAAACTAGACGAAAATGTGACCCGGTGCAACATTCTGCCGCGTATGGGAATATTCCGCATTGCAGCACAGCATCGCCGGAACTTGCATGGACGGCGGCTATTTCCGGGATGGTTTGAATTCCGCCAGACGGAACGTGGCGACCACCAGCCAGAGGCCGGTAAACGCAATCCAGAGCCCGCCGGCAGCAGCCATGACGACCAGTGGATTGTTGAAGTTCTCGCGGCCGCTGTAATCCATGATGTGCAGCATCCAGAACACATCGAACCAGCGCCAGCTGCGGTTGCGACGTTCGAGAATGCGTCCGTCCTGCGCCGAGACGTACAAGGTGGTGTCGTCGCTGTCGTTGAAGGCAACGCGCCAGATCGCTCCTTCGTGTCCGCGCACCTCGGTGGTCGCGCGTTCGAGCCGCTCCGGCGCAGAGGGCACACCGGCACCCACATAGTCCGCGGCCGCGATTGCCGCCGCCGCCGCGGCATCCACGCGCAGCGGACGACCGTCGTGCGCTGCGACCAGCCAGACGTTCGGCCCATCGCTCATTCGGTAAACGGGCCGATCCTCAAGCCAGGTCGCTTGCAGATCCTCGACGGGCCGCCTGGCGGCGGCAATGATTTGCGCGGGCGGCAACAGGCCCGCCGGCCAAAGTCGTGGCGCTTGCGAGGACTCGGCACGATGGTGATGCCCTTGCACTGCATCATGATCGAGCACGCTCATCACCAGGCCGCTCGCCATCCACAGCACGAACTGCAGCGCCAGGATCAGGCCGGCCCACTTGTGCAGGACTCGCATCCAACGTTTCATGCGCGGCGTCTCCTGCCGAAACTGTAGACAAGCAGCCAGAGTCCGGTCAGCGCGAACACCATGCCGACGGTCGAAGCAACACGCAGCAACAGGTTGTTCACGTCGCTGCGCTCGTCGTAATCCATGATGTGCAACATCCACAACAGATCGAACCAGCGCCAGAGGTCGTGGCGCTTGGCCAGCAAATCGCCGGTGCTCGGAGACAGGTACAAGGTCGTCTCGTGGCGGTCGGCAAATTCGACACGCCACAGCGGCGCCGGCCGTGTCGATACTTCCTGTGGCGCCTTGTCCACAAGTTCGATGGTGCGAATCGGCGCGTTCCCGATGTAGTACGACTGGGCAAGCCTTCGCGCGGCGTCTTCAGCCAATGGCCCGATCGGATCGCCGGTGCGGGCGTCGACCAGCGTGGTCGCCGGGCCCTGCTGCAATTCGAAGACTTCCCGGCCCATGAACCGCTTCAGGCGGAAGCCGCTGATTCCCGGGAAGCGGTTCGCCAGGGCATCCGGATGAATCAACGACGCATCGCCGGATAGCGGCTGGATGTCGCCATGAACCAGATGGTCGCCATGGATGACATCGATCGAGATCGCCGTCATGTACAAGCCGCTGAGCATCCACAGCAGCGCCTGGACGCCGATGACCAGGGCGATCCACTTGTGCGTGCGGCGCGCCCAGAACGCGAGTTTCATCGATGGATCCCTGTCGCTGCCATGAAGCCGCCAATCCTAACCCAACTGGGCGGCGGCACGCGGACTGATCAAGTGCTCAGCCAGGGGCTGAGCGGTCCGGTGCCAGAACGGCTAGAGGGAGTCGGAGACGCTGCCCAGGGCGGTGCCTCATCGACCCACGATCAATCATTCACCCGTGGGCGAAGACGTCACGACGCCAGTCATCGCGCAGTCACGCACCGGGGTCGGCGATCCGAACTGCTCGACGCGCGCGACCACGAGCTCACCGCCGCCGGTCGATTGCGTGGCGAACACGCGGACGTAAACCGGCGTGTCCTCGTCCAGGCCGAACTCTTTTGCCTGCGAACGCAGCGCGGGCGAGTCGACGTTCCATTGCTGCGATTGTCCGCAGGCATGGAGCATGCCTTTCCCGGCGTGCTCCATGTACCAGCCGCGATACTCCTGGCCGGACGTTTTGGCGATGGTGTCGCTCCGGGCCGGATCCTCGGCTGCCGGGACCGCGCCCGCTGACGCGTCTGCTGACTTGGCAACCGCTTCGGCCGATTGTTCCGCAGCGGCGCAGCCAGCGAGCGCAAGCGATGCGGCCAGCGCATACAACCAGGTTCGATTTGTCGTTGTCATGGCAATTCTCCTTGAGTTGAAGGTACTGCACCCGAGGCAATGCCGGCTGAACCCGGTTTGTCACCCACGGCAGCGATCTGTGGCAGTGCGAGCCTCGACAGGCGCAGTGCGTTGCTCACCACTGAGACCGAGCTGAGGCTCATGGCCAGCGCAGCGATCATCGGACTCAGCAACAAGCCGAAGGCGGGATAGAGCACGCCAGCGGCTATTGGCACGCCGAGAGCGTTGTAAACGAATGCAAACCCCAGGTTCTGCTTCATGTTGGCGACGGTCGCTTCGGAGATCGCGCGTGCCTGCAGAATCCTGCGCAGGTCGCCTTTTACCAGGGTGACCTGCGCGCTGGACATGGCGACATCGGTGCCAGTGCCCATGGCGATGCCGACATCGGCCGCTGCCAGCGCCGGAGCATCGTTGACCCCGTCGCCTGCCATCGCCACGCGACGGCCCTCGCTTTTCAGGCGCTGCACCAGCGCGACCTTGTCTTTCGGCTGCACTTCACCTTGCACGTCATCAATGCCGAGCGTGCGGGCAACAGCCGCTGCTGTGGCTTGCGCGTCGCCAGAGGCCATGACGATGTGCAGTCCGTCCGCGCGCAATGCGTCCAGGGCTGCCCGCGTCGTGGCCTTGATGGGATCGGCGACCGCCACGGCGCCGGCAATCCGACCGTCGACCGCCAGGAACATCACGCTGGCTCCCTGCTCGCGCAACGAATCGCTGGCGCCCAGCAGCGCGGACACATCGGCGCCGACCTCGGCCATGAGCGCCTTATTGCCAAGCGCCACGGCTTGGCCCTGCAAGCGCCCGCGAACGCCGCGACCGGTCACCGAATCAAACTCGTCAGCGCGCACCAAGGCAATCCGGCGCTGCGCGG
>JBAZBG010000357.1:0-3488 GCA_041671585.1 Arenimonas sp.
GGAAGCGCCGGCGCATCCGCCTGCCAACCGCGGTACTCCACCGACCATCCCTGCTGCCTGATGGTGGCGGGGAGGCCGTACGCATCAAAGCTCATGTCCGAGGGCCCGGGAGCACGCACGCCACGGACCCAGGCCGCCATCGCGGTCAGCGGAACGCGCCAGCCGGTAGCTTCCTGCAACATGGCTTCGGCATTGGTTCCCTCGCGAGAACCGCCTTGCAGGCCGTCCAGGCGAACCTGTCCGGCCGTTTGCCGCAGCCTCCAGCTCTGCCGGGTGACCGGGGCGGAAAGCTGGATGTCGAAATCCGCACCATCCTGGCGCCATTCGACCCGTGCATTGCCGCCATCGCCGCCTTGACTCACGGCCAGACGGCCGCTGAACGACCAATTCGAGAGCCTTGCGAGTTCGGCCTCGCGCGCCGCCTGCGTCGCCTCGTTACCCACGGCGGGCGGGCGCGGCGTGACCGGTGCGCAGGCAGGCAAGAGCGTGACGAGGAGCATCGCCGCCCAGCCGAGCACGATGCTGCGCCTGAACCTCGACGGCGGCGCTGAGCGAATTTCGAAAAATTTGCGCGAGATCATGGGGTATCGATGCAGGAGCGGCTTAAAATGCGCGCTGGACCATTAGACGAGCCCAGTGCCGCGAAAGCTTAACCCATCGCCGCCCCCGCCCATGCCCCTGATTGCCCTTGGCCTGAACCATCAGACTGCCCCGCTCGTGCTGCGCGAGAAAGTCGCGCTGGACGCCAGCTCGCTACCGGCGGCGCTGGCGGCGCTGTGCGCATTGGACGGCGTCGATGAGGCGGCCTTGCTGTCCACCTGCAACCGGACCGAGATCTATGCGCAGGTCGCCGACGGCCGCGAAGCTTGCCTGACCGAGTGGCTGGCCAATTACCATGGCCTCGAAGCGGATGGGCTTTCCAGCTATCTGTACCGACACGTGGACGGCGACGCGGTCCGCCACCTTTTCCGCGTCGCCACCGGCCTTGATTCGATGATTCTCGGCGAGCCGCAAATTCTCGGACAGGTCAAGGAAGCCTGGCAGGCCGCCCGCACCGCTCACAGCCTGCGCAACCCGCTCGACCGCCTGTTCCAGCAGACATTCACCGTGGCCAAACGGGTTCGCACGGACACGCGGGTCGGCGCGCACCCGGTGTCGGTCGCCTTCGCCGCCGTGCGCCTGGCGCGCCAGGTTTTTGCCCAGCTCGACCAGGCCAGCGTGCTGCTGATCGGCGCCGGCGACACCATCGAGCTGGCGGCCCGCCACCTGGCCGATGCCAAGGTGAAACGCCTGCTGGTCGCCAACCGCACGCTGGAACACGCGCAAGTGCTGGCGGGTCGGCATGGCGGCGTGGCATTGCCCCTGTCCGAACTGGGACGCCACTTGCCCGAGGCCGACATCGTGATCACCGCGACTGCGAGCCGTGAGCCGATTCTGGATCGCGCGCACGTGGCTGCCGCGCTGAAGGCGCGCAAACACCGGCCGATGTTCCTGCTCGACCTGGCGGTACCGCGTGATATCGCGGCCGACGTTGCCGAGTTGTCCGACGTCTACCTGTACACCGTGGACGATCTGGAGCAGGTCATCGAAGACAACCGCGCCTCGCGCCGGGAAGCGGCACAACAAGCGGAAGCGATCATCGACCTGCAGGTCGAACACTACCTGACCTGGTGGCAGGCGCAGGGCCGGCAGGATGCGTTGAAGCATCTGCGCGCAGAGGGCGCCCTGGCGCGCGAACAAGCGCTGGCCAAGGCGCAGGAGCAGCTCGCGCAAGGCGAGGATCCGCAACAAGTGCTCAAGCGTCTTGCCCACCAGCTAACCAATCGACTGCTGCACGCGCCGACCACCGCCTTGCGCCAGGCGGCCCTGGACGGCGACAGCGAACTGCTGCGCGCCGCGGATCGACTCTTCAAGGGCGACGATGACTCCCAGCCTGCGCCGTAAGCTCGAAGTGCTGGCCGAGCGTCACGAGGAAGTTGGACGCTTGCTGGCCGACCCGGGTGTGATCGCCGACAACACGCGCTATCGCACGCTGTCCAGGGAGTATTCGCAGCTCGACCCGGTGGTCAAGTCGCTGACCGCGCATGCCCAGGCCCAGCGTGACCTGGCCGCCGCGCTGGCGATGCGCGCCGATCCGGAAATGCGCGAGCTGGCCGACGAGGAAATTCCCGCGGCCGAAGCGCGCATCGCCGAGCTCGAAGCGCAGATGGGATTGCTGTTGATTCCCAAGGATCCGCGCGACGAGGGCAATGTGTTCCTCGAGGTTCGGGCCGGCACCGGCGGCGACGAGGCCGCGATCTTCGCCGGCGACCTGTTCCGCATGTACGCCCGCTTTGCCGAACGCCAGCGCTGGCAGCTTGAAGTACTCTCCTCCAGCCCCGGCGAGCATGGCGGCTACAAGGAAATCATCGCCCGCATCGAGGGCCGCGGCGCCTATTCGAAACTGAAGTTCGAGTCGGGCACGCATCGCGTGCAACGGGTGCCGGATACCGAAGCGCAAGGCCGCATCCACACCTCGGCGGCCACGGTTGCCATCCTTCCCGACTATGAAGCGGTCGATGAAGTGGAAATCAATCCGGCCGACTTGCGTATCGACACCTATCGTTCCTCGGGTGCCGGCGGTCAGCACGTCAACAAGACCGAGTCGGCGATCCGCATTACTCATCTGCCCAGCGGCCTGGTGGTCGAAAACCAGACCGAACGTTCGCAGCACGCCAATCGCGACAAGGCCATGAAGCGGCTCAAGGCGGCGTTGCTGGAGCAGCAGCGGGCCAAGGCCGAAGCCGAAACCGCTGCCTCGCGCCGGCTGCAGGTGGGCAGCGGCGACCGCAGCCAACGCATTCGCACCTACAATTTTCCGCAGGGCCGGATCACCGACCATCGCGTCGAAGGCCTGACCTTGTACCGCCTGCCGGAGATTGTCGCCGGCGACCTGGACGAGTTGGTCGATCGCCTGACCCGCGAGCACCAGGTCGACGAACTCAAACTGCTGACCGAGGCCGCATGAGCGCAAGCAAACCATTCGTCCCCCTGAACCTGTGCGTGTTGACCGTGTCGGATTCGCGCACCGCGGCCAACGACAGTTCGGGCGACTACCTCGCGGGGGTCATCGCCGACGCCGGGCACGCCCTGGTGGATCGCGCCCTGCTTCCCGACAATCGCTATCTGCTGCGCGCCAGGATTTCGCAGTGGATTGCCGATGAAAACGTGGACGGCATCCTGGTAACCGGCGGCACCGGATTCACCGGCCGCGATTCCACACCCGAAGCGCTATTGCCCTTGCTCGACAAGGAGATGCTCGGCTTCGGCGAAATGTTCCGGGCGCTGAGCTACGAGGATATCGGCACCTCAACCATGCAATCGCGGGCCTTTGCTGGCCTTGCCAACGGCACTTTCCTGTTTTGCCTGCCGGGCTCGCCTTCCGCCTGCCGGACCGGCTGGGAAAAACTGATCCGCGCCCAGCTCGACGCCACCACTACGCCCTGCAA
>JBAZBG010000358.1:0-3484 GCA_041671585.1 Arenimonas sp.
CGAGCGACCCGATCACCATCAGCGTCGGCGTGGCCAGTCCGCACGACCAGAACATACCCAACGTCGATTCGTTGTTCCGCGCCGCCGATTCAGCGCTGTACCTGGCCAAGGCACAGGGCCGCAATCGCGTCGTGCAATTCGCGGGTTAGGTACCTGCCTAGTCCGGCAACTGCTCGCCGGACCCGCCCATTTCCTGCGGCATGTCCTTGAACTTGGTCACGCCGTCGTGGATAGGCAGCACGGCTTCCTGATAGTGGACGTGGACGCCGGGCGCGAATGCCAGCGTCGGCAGCATGGCCGCATAGACGTCGGTCAAGCCCATCGTCGGATGCTCGGTGAACAGATGGCCGCCGCAGACCTTGCACCACTTGCGATAGCTGGCCGGCGTCTTGTTGTAGGTGCCGATGTATTCGACGCCATGCGTGACCTTCACCGCGTCCGGCGACCACAGGGAAAACGCGTTGACCGGTCCGGCGGACCAATGCCGACACGACTCGCAGTGGCAATATCCCATTGCCACCGGCTCACCGCTGACAATGAATTGCACCGCGCCGCAAAAACAGCTTCCCGGATACGTTCCCTTCCCGCCCATGACCCACCCCCGCGCCCCTGTGTAGGAGCGGCTTCAGCCGCGATTCTCCCTACCGCCAACCTTACTCACTTCCCCGCCGACTGCAACTCCTGCGCGCGCAGCTGGTGCGCTGCGATGCGGGTACGCGAGGCCTGGATATGCTGCACCATCCGCTCGTCGGTGGCGTCGCTTACCAGCCGTTTGTCGATCAGGTCCATCGCGTAGCCGTCCTTGGCAATCAAGGCAGTCAGGAACTCGGACCCGTAGTCGGCATCCGGCACCTTGCCCAGTTGTTCAAGTTCGGTCCGGCCCTGTTCGCGGCTGGCGGTTACCGTGGTCGTGTCCACCAAGGTAGCCTTGGCATCGACGACGAGGGCGCGGGTTACCGCCAGGTTCTCGCGCGAATCGGCCCTTACCGACAAGGCCAGCTCGCGGAGCTTGGGCTCCAACTTCTTGGTCAGCGCCTGCTCGGCCATGGCGATCAGGTGTTCGTCAATCGCGATCAGGTAGGCGAACACTTCGGTCTGCGTGTTCGCAGCCGCCGTGGCTGGCACCTGCGCGGGCGGAGCTGTCGGCGGCGGATTCGTGGTGGTCGGGGGCGTTGGGGTGGTTGCCGCCGCGGTCGTGACCAACGCGGCCGCCAGCAACATGACGCATGCATTTGTGTGGGCCATGACCGCACCTCCTGTGCTCGGTCTCCGGCGTCCGGCCAAGGCCGCGCCGTGGGGGAATTCTGCGACCGCCAACCGCCAAGGAGGTGAACCGCCAGCCAACGGGCGCTCGCCCGCCGGACTCCGCCCTACGCGCTACGGTTCAACGCGCGCGGCTGATCGTCAACTGGCCGATGTCCACGCCCAGGTTGACGCCTTCGCCGTGGCCAGCCAATGCCAGCGAGACATTGCCCTTGGTCACTATTTGCGAGGACACCGACTTGACCGCCCCGGCGCTGGCTTCACCGTGCGCGTACTTGCCAAGCACCTCGGCAATGTTGTGGACGCCGCTGAAACGGCCGTTGCCATTATCGATGCGCCACTTTCCTGCGGTCAGGCCGACTCCCTTGGCCTTGATCGTCACGCGCATGGTCTGGCCATTGTCGCAGTGCACCGTACCGGTGCCGCTGGAGTGTTTGTAGATTGCCGACCAACCGGTGATGGAATAGTCCATCTTGCAGTTGATGTCCCCCACATAGCGGTCGGCGGTCGCCGCAGGCGCGAACGCGGCCAGCGCCAGGACGCCGGCCAGCAGCGCCGGCCGCACGGAAACAATGCTCGGTTTCACGATCGATTCTCCTGTTGTGAGGTATCACTGCCCAGTTTCCACTGTCTCGCCTGAACCCGGTGAAACCCGGGGAGCGGACGGCCCGGCATCCGAGCCCCGCGCCTGCCGCCCCCAGGGTTCACGTGCTTGGGTTTATTATCGGTATAACGCAGTCGCGAAGTCAGCAGGGAGCACCAGCATGCAGATCAAGATCAACACCGACCACAATATCCAGGGCCGCGAAGCCCTGGCTGCGCGGCTTTCCGGGGTGGTGGACAAGGAACTGGGCCGCGTCGCCGAACATATCACGCGGGTGGAAGTGCACCTGAGTATCGAAAGCGGCGGCAGGAGCGGCCAGAGCGACAAGCGCTGCGTGATGGAAGCGCGTGTAGAAGGCTTCGAGCCGGTCGTTGTCTCGGAACAATCCGGCACCCTGGACCAGGCCGTAGTTGGCGCGGCGGCCAAGATGCTTCGCGCGATCGACAATACGATCGGTCGCCGGCGTGACAAAAAACTGCGCGATGTCGACGCGCCTGCCGCCGAGCCGGAAGTGCCGGACAAGCTTGGCGAATCCTGAAACAATCCCCGCCATCCAATCCAACTGGTCACGCCGATGCTGCCGATGTCTTCTGCTGTCTTCGCGATTCTGTTCCTTGGGCTCACTGCCGCGCCCGCGCAAGCTGCCGCCGCCGCGGCAGCCCGCGCCGAGAATCAATACCTGAGTCAGCAGGATGCGGCCGAGCGCTCGGCGCGCGTGTCGCAGCTCGGCTATGAGCTCGACTTCACCCTGACTGGCGAGCCGGTGTTCAAGGGCACGACGAAGATCGACTTCGAGCTGGCCGATACGCGCGCGCCACTGACCCTGGATCTGGACAAGGCAAGGATCAGCGCGCTGGTGGTGAACGGGAAGCCGGTCGAACCGCATTACAACCAATGGTTCATCACGTTGGCCGCAAGCGATCTGCGGGTCGGCCACAACACCGTCAGCGTTGCCTACGAGCGCGAGCACAACAGCAACGGCGAAGGGCTGCATCGCTTCCAGGATCCGGTCGACGGCCGCGTCTACCTGTATTCCCACTTCGAACCGGCCGCGGCGCACCAGATGTTCGCGGTCTTCGACCAGCCCGACCTCAAGGCGACCTTCAGGCTGGCGGTGTCGGCGCCGAAGGACTGGCACGTCATTTCAGCTACCCGCGAAACATCGGTGGAAGAGCTGGGCGCCGTTCGCCGCTGGACCTTTCCGGCCACGCCAAAGCTGAGCCCCTACAACTTCTCCATGCATGCCGGCCCCTACCGCGTGTGGGAAGACACCAGCGGCAAGTACCCGATGCGACTGTTCGCGCGCCAATCGGTGGCCGCGCAGGTTTCCCCGGCGGACTGGTTTCGTTACACCCGGCGGGGCCTGGACTTTTTCGACGATTACTTCGGTATCCCGTATCCGTTCGCGAAATACGACCAGGTGCTGGTACCGCAATTCATTTACGGCGCGATGGAGAACGCCGCAGCGGTGACCTTTGCCGAACGCAGTTTTCTTACCGCCAGCGTCATGACAGCCGATCAACGGCAGGACCTGGCCTCGGTCATCCTGCACGAGATGGCGCATCAATGGTTCGGCGACCTGGTCACCATGAGCTGGTGGAACGGGCTGTGGCTCAA
>JBAZBG010000359.1:0-3483 GCA_041671585.1 Arenimonas sp.
GGCCACCGCCCTTGCCACCTATCTGACCGGCCACATGTGCGAGTAGTTCGCCGGCCTTGACCCTGCCCATTGGGGAACCCTTCACACCGGCGACGAGCGATGCTTTGCCGTCTTCGCCCGAGGCCAGTACGATCACCGCATTGCCGAGCCGGTCCTTGAGCATGTCCACGGCATCGCGCAGCGCCTTGCCATCGAGCCCGTCCACGCGCGCGGCGATCAGCTTCACACCACCAAGGTCTTCAGCGGAATCGGCCAGAGCCGAGGTCGCGCCCAGGGCGGCCTTGGCCTTGAACGACTCGAGTTCGCGCTCGAGCTTTTTCTGGCGATCGAGCAACTGGCGCAATTTCTCGATCGCTTCATCGCCTCGGGCGCCGACCAGGTCGGCGACTTCATCCAGACGCCGCTGTTGGTCGGCGAAATACGCGAGCGCGCATTCGCCGGTCACCGCTTCGATGCGGCGCACGCCGGCAGCGATGCCGCCTTCGGAAATAATCTTGAACACGCCGATGTCGCCGGTGTTCCTGACGTGCGTGCCGCCGCACAGCTCGGTGGAAAAATCGCCCATCTTCAACACGCGCACGCGCTCGCCGTACTTTTCGCCGAACAAGGCCATGGCGCCGAACTCGAGCGCTTCGGCCATGTCCATCTGATGGACTTCGGCGACAGGATTACGCCGGATCTCGGCATTGACCATCGCTTCGATCGTCGCCAGATCCTGGTGGCTGATCGGCTGGAAGTGCGAAAAATCGAAACGCAGGCGGTCGGGCGCAACCAACGACCCTTTTTGCGTGACGTGCTCGCCGAGCACGGTGCGCAAGGCCGCATGCAGCAAATGGGTCGCGGAATGATTGAGCACAATCCCCTGCCGGCGCGCAGCGTCGACTTGCGCGGAGAGCTTGTCGCCGACCTTCACGCCAGCGCCGCCGCTGAGCTTGCCCAGGTGGCCGTGGAAAATGCCTGCGAGCTTCAGCGTGTCACGCACTTCGAAGCGCACACCGCCGACGCCAAGCAACACACCGGTATCGCCCACCTGGCCGCCGGACTCGGCATAGAACGGCGTGCGATCCAGGAGGATCACCGCGTCTTCGCCTGCAGCGATGGTCTGCACCGGCTTGCCGTCGCGCAGCAATGCGACCACGCGGCATTCCGCTTGCTCCAGCGTGTCGTAGCCCAGGAATTCGGTCGGCGACAACGAGGCCACCAGTTCCGCCGGCAAACCGACGCTGCCGGCGAATTTGCTGGCGCCGCGGGCACGCTCGCGCTGCTGGTCCATCAGTTGTTCGTACTGTTGCAGTGCGTCCGGCGCCGGGCTCAGGCCACGTTCGCGCAGGATGTCGAGGATCAGGTCGGGCGGGCAGCCGTAGGTGTCGTGGAACTGGAACAGCTGCTCGCCGTCGATCGTGCCGCCCCTGGCCGCCAGCGAATTCTCGAGCCGGGTCATGCCGGCGTCGAGCGTTTGCGCAAACGCCGCCTCCTCCGCCCTGAGCGCCTGCTCGATCAGCGTGCGCTTGGCAACCAGCTCGGGGTACGCCTCGCCCATCATGTCGATCAGCGGCTGCAGCATGCGCCAGAACTGGCCGTCGGCCTGCAACGGGCCGAGCTTCCAGAAATAACGGATCGCGCGACGGATGATGCGACGGAGTACGTAACCACGGCCTTCGTTGGACGGCATCACGCCATCAACGATCAGGAACGAGCAGGCGCGGATGTGATCGGAGATCACGCGCAGCGCCTTGTTGTCCAGGTCGGTGGTGTTGGTCAGCGCCGCGGCATGTTTGATCAGGTGCTGGAACAGGTCGATCTCGTAGTTGCTGTGCACGTGCTGCAGCACGGCCGCGATTCGCTCCAGGCCCATGCCGGTGTCCACGCACGGCGCCGGCAACGGCAACAGTGTGCCGTCCGGCTGGCGGTCGAACTGCATGAACACGTTGTTCCAGATTTCGATGAAGCGGTCGCCGTCTTCGTCGGGCGAGCCAGGCGGCCCACCGGCGATATGCGCGCCGTGATCGTAGAAGATTTCCGTGCACGGACCGCAGGGGCCGGTGTCGGCCATCTGCCAGAAATTGTCCGACGCGTACGGCGCGCCCTTGTTGTCGCCGATGCGGATGATGCGCTCGACCGGCAGGCCGATTTCCTTGTGCCAGATATCGAAAGCTTCGTCGTCGGTCTGGTAAATGGTGACCAGCAACTTGTCCTTGGGCAGGGCCCAAACGCCGGTCAGCAATTCCCAGGCGTAGAGGATGGCATCGCGCTTGAAGTAATCGCCGAAGCTGAAATTGCCCAGCATCTCGAAGAAGGTGTGGTGCCTGGCGGTGTAACCGACCTGGTCCAGGTCGTTGTGCTTGCCACCGGCGCGCACGCAGCGCTGCGAGCTGGCCGCGCGCTTGTAGCTGCGCTTTTCCGCGCCCAGGAACACGTCCTTGAACTGCACCATGCCGGCGTTGGTGAACAACAAGGTCGGGTCGTTGCCCGGCACCAGCGGACTGGACGGGACGATGGTGTGGCCCTTGGAGGCGAAGAAATCGAGGAAATCCTTGCGGATTTCGGCGCTGCTTTTCATAGGAGTGGCATCGGCAAGATTTAAGGAGGCGGCGACAAAAACCCGGCGCCCTGCCCAAAAATGGCGACAGGGGCTTGAGTTATCAATCGAATCCGCAGGTGCCTAGATTACCAGTCCAGCCCACCGGGCCGTATCAGTCCTGAGGCCCGCCTCGCCTCAGTCGGCGAAATCGTCGCCTTCCGGCCGGGCCCGAACCGCGGCAAAGGCCGATTTTTGCTCGAATCCGCGCCGGAGCAGGAAATCCACGGCCTTGCGCCGCAGGGCCGGATCGGCCAGGTCTTTGTTGCCATAGCGCCGGGCGATGATGTCCCGGGCGCTGGCGTCCCAGTCGCGATCGCAGGCTTCCAGCGCCTCGGCGATGTCGTCGCGGCTCAGCGCGTGGGTGCCGAGCTCAGCGCGGATACGGGACGGGCCGTATCCAGCGCTGGCTCGGCTGCGAGCGAGAGCAGCGGCAAAACGTGCGTCGTTCTGGAAGTCCTGCTTGTTGAGTTTGTCCAGGGCCAGGTCGGCGTCTTCGCGTTCGACGCCCTTGGCAGAAAGCTTGCGCCCCAGCTCCTTGCGCGAGTGCTCCCGACGTACCAGCAGGCCGAGGGCCCGCTGGTACGCAGAGGGCTCTGAAGAGTCCTTTTTTTTACCCCAGCCAGCCAATTACGCCTCGACGTCTTCGGCAGCGGCGGCGGCAGGCTTGACCACGATTTTCGGCGCCAGCTTCTCGCGCAGCTTGGCTTCCAGCTGCACGGCCATGGTCGGGTTTTCCTTGAGGTAGGTGCGGGCGTTTTCCTTGCCCTGCCCGATGCGCTCGCCCATGCAGCTGTACCAGGCGCCGGATTTTTCGACCAGCTTGTTGTCCACGCCCATGTCGATCAGCTCGCCCTCGCGGGAGATGCCTTCGCCGTACAGGATCTCGGTGATGATGACCTTGA
>JBAZBG010000360.1:0-3431 GCA_041671585.1 Arenimonas sp.
AACATCGAATCGGGAAATTTATGAGCGTTCTGGTCAACAAGAATACCAAGGTCATCGTGCAGGGCTTCACCGGCGCGCAGGGCACCTTCCATGCCGAGCAGATGCTCGACTACGGCACCAAGGTCGTCGGCGGCGTGACGCCGGGCAAGGGCGGCAGCAAGCACCTTGGCCTGCCGGTGTTCAACACGGTGCAGGATGCGGTGGAGGAAACCGGCGCGGACGCGTCGGTGATCTACGTGCCGCCGCCGTTCGCGGCCGATGCGATCCTGGAAGCGGCCGATGCCGGTATCCGGGTGATCGTCTGCATCACCGAAGGCATTCCGGTGCTGGACATGTTGCGGGTCAAGAACGCGCTGAAGGGCTATGAGGATGTGGTGCTGATCGGGCCGAACTGCCCGGGCATCATCACCCCCGGCGAATGCAAGATCGGCATCATGCCGGGCCACATCCATCTGCCCGGCAAGATCGCCATCGTCTCGCGCTCGGGCACCTTGACCTATGAAGCGGTCAAACAGACCACGGATGCCGGCCTCGGCCAGAGCACCGTGATCGGCATCGGCGGCGACCCGATGCAGGGTATGAACTTCATCGATTGCCTGCGCCTGTTCCAGGACGACCCGCAGACCGAAGGCATCATCATGGTCGGCGAAATTGGCGGCAGCGCAGAAGAAGAAGCCGCCGAGTTCATCGCCGAGTACGTGACCAAGCCAGTGGTCGGTTTTATCGCCGGCGCCAGCGCCCCGGAAGGCAAGCGCATGGGCCATGCCGGCGCGATTGCGTCGGGCGGCAAGGGCACGGCCAAGGGCAAGTTCGCTGCGCTCGAGAATGCCGGCGTCACCACCGTGAAGTCGCCCGGCGACCTCGGCAAAGCCATCGCCGCCCGCCTCAAAGCCTGAAGCAACCTGTAGGAGCGGCTTTAGCCGCGATATCTTGAACCGAAGAGCAATCGCGGCTAAAGCCGCTCCTACATGAGGCGATGACATTGCGAATTGCGCTTGCCCAGTTTGATTTTCCGGTTGGGGATGTCGCTGGCAACGCGGCGAAGATTGTTTCGCTCATCGCCGAGGCGCGTGACCGCCACCAGGCGGATTTGATCCTGTTCCCCGAATTGGCGCTGTCCGGCTATCCACCGGAAGATCTGTTGCTGCGGCCGGCGTTCCTTGCCGACTGCCAGCAGGCGATGCAGCGCATCGCCGCGCAGGTGCAGGGCATCGTCGCCGTGGTCGGTTGGCCGGAAGCGGCGGGTCCGGTGGTGTTCAATGCCGCGAGCGTCCTGCGCGACGGTGGCGTCGAGCGCATCTATCACAAGCGCGAGCTGCCGAACTATGCCGTGTTCGACGAGCGCCGTTACTTCTCCGCCGATACCGACAGCTGCGTATTCGATGTCCACGGCGTCAGCGTCGGCTTGTTGATTTGCGAGGACCTCTGGTTCGCCGAGCCGCTGGCGGAAACCGCGGCGCTCGGCGCGCAACTGCTGATCGTGCCTAATGCGTCGCCCTTCGAACGCGACAAGTCGATCCAGCGTGATGCGCTGCTCGGCCAACGCGTTGCCGAGTCGGGGGTGGCCATTGCCTATTTGAATATCGTCGGCGGACAGGACGAGCTGGTCTTCGATGGGGCTTCGGACCTGGCCGATGGCGATGGCGCCGTGCACCCGGCGGCGCGCGCTTTCGACGACCAGCTACTGATCGCGGACTTCGATGCCGGCACACGCAAGTTCACCCGCGTGCACTGGCCGGTGGATCCCGACGAAAGCCACGAATCCCTGGCCTATCGCGCCATCGTGCGCGGCATCCGCGACTACTGCTTCAAGAACGGTTTCAGCAAAGCCTGGCTGGGTCTGTCGGGTGGGGTGGACTCGGCGCTGGTGTTGGCGCTGGCCGTAGATGCGCTCGGCGCGGACAAGGTCTGCGCGGTTCGGCTGCCGTCGAAATATACGGTTGGAATCAGCAACGATCTGGCTGCGCAGCAGGCGCAGGCGCTTGGCGTCGCGCTGAGCACCATCGACATTGGCGCGCCGTTCGAGGGTTTCCTGGCCGCGTTGGCGCCGTCCTTCGCCGGCCAGGAGCCGGATGTCGCCGAAGAAAACCTGCAATCGCGCTGCCGCGGCGCGTTGATGATGGCGCTGTCCAACAAGTTCGGCGGTCTGTTGTTGACCACCGGCAACAAGAGCGAATACGCGGTCGGCTACGCGACCATCTACGGCGACATGTGCGGCGGCTTCGCGCCGATCAAGGACCTGTACAAGACCGAGGTCTACGCCTTGTGTCGCTGGCGCAATGCGCAGTCTTCGGTAATACCCGAAGCCGTCATAGCGCGGGCGCCATCGGCCGAGCTGCGCCCGGACCAGACCGACCAGGATTCGCTGCCGCCGTATGACATTCTCGACGGCATCCTGACGCGCCATGTCGACCTGGAGAAGTCCGCTGCCGAGATCATCGCCGAGGGTTTCGACCCGGACCTGGTCGCGCGCGTGCTGCGACTGGTCAAGGTCAGCGAGTGGAAGCGCCGGCAGGCCGCGCCCGGCCCGAAATTATCGCGCCGCGCTTTCGGTCGCGAGCGCCGCTACCCCATCACCTCAGGCTACACCGGCTAAAAAATGTGGGAGCGGCTTCAGCCGCGATGCTTCAGTTGGCTAAATACTCGAGCGCAAATGCCGTCGTGGCAGTCGCGGAGAGATGGCAATTGTCCAGATACATCGCGATTCCGCCCTTTACTGCCGGGCAGTTTGACCTTGTGCAGAGGAAATCGGCCGGATCGATAAGCTCGACGTTCGGAAAGTCGGCAACGATACCCGCCAAGCGCTTTCGCAGCGGTTCGGCTTGAGCGTCGTATTCTGCGCGGGAAACGTCGCAGGCCGATGCGTCGTTGCGCTTGATGCAGCGCATAACGGAGTCGCGCATTTCTGGCGTCGGGCCGATGATCAGCACTCGGCGCACGGTCGGAGCAACCTGCGCTATCGTCGTGCGAAGGCTCTGTACCGACTCTGGCGTTTGCAGCCACTCAGGCCAGCGCGCGACGATCACCAGAGTGTCCATGCCGCGTACAGCCTTGGCGACCCGACCGTTGAAGTCCCGGCATTTGTATGCCCCTGGCAAAGGGTCGGGCGGCAGGAATCCGATCAACGGCGCACATGCGGAGAAATGGAAGGCGGTAGCGGAAAGCTTCGATCGTGCGGCGATCTCCCAGGCAAAGGGCTGCCAGGAAATTCCGAAAGAGTCGCCCCAGATTGCAACCGTGGGGGGCACGCCTGGCAGCGATTCGCAGCCGGGCTTGGGCACTTCCTGGGGCGCGCCGACGCCGACGTACGTGCATCGATTAAACCCTGGAGGCCGATCATTTTCGGCAATCACGGACAACGGATTCTTGATTTCGGCCGTGGTGGTTTCCACGCGCTGAACGTTGTAACCCCAGCCACAGGCTGCCACTGC
>JBAZBG010000361.1:0-3431 GCA_041671585.1 Arenimonas sp.
CGAAAGGAGTGGGGCGATCGGCCGGTGTGGATCGCCGCCAGCACCCATCCCGAGGAAGAAGCCGTGGTGATGGAAGCGCATCGCGCCGTGCTCGCGGCCAATCCGCGGGCGCTGCTGTTGTGGGCGCCCCGACATCCGGAACGATTCGCCGCCGTGGCGGCCGCCTGCGCGCGCGGCGGGTTCCGCGTGGCCGCCCGCGGCGAAGACACGTTGCCGGCGCCGGACACCGAAGTCTTCGTGATCGACACGCACGGCGAACTGATGGCTTTCTACGCGGCGTCCGACGTCGCCTTCGTCGGCGGCAGCCTGCAGGAAGTGGGCGGCCACAATGTTCTGGAACCGGCAGCGCTGGGCGTGCCGGCCCTGGTCGGCCCGCACACCTTCAATTTCCAGGACATCACTGAACTGCTGATTGGCACCGGCGCCGTGCAGCGCGTGGGCGACGCGGTGTCGCTGAGCAAGAAGATCGGCCAGCTGTTACGGCACCCGGACGAACGCGAGCGTCGCGGCGACGCGGGCCGGCTACGCATCGCCGCCGAACGCGGCGCCCTGGCGCGGACGTTGGATCTGATCGATGGTTTCCTGACGGTGCAGGACGACGCCGCTTAGCGCGGCGGCGCCCTGGCGGTCACCTTGGACGAACGATTACTCGCGATCCACGCGTTCCAGCGACGCATCCGCCTCGGCCACCAGGAAGCGATTGACCAACTCCAGGTCGGACGCTTCCAGGATGCCGGCGGCCTGGCGCAAACGCAGCAGGTTCACCAGGTAGGCATGGCGGGCACGGGCGTACTCGCGTTGCGCCTGGAACAGCTGCTGCTGCGCAATCAGAACGTCGACGATGGTGCGCGTGCCCACTTCGAGTCCGGCTTCGCCGGCTTCATACGCGGCTTGGGCGGAGACCACGGCGAGACGCCGGGCTTCCACCTCGGCCAGGCCCGCAATCAGATTGCGATAGGCGCCGCGGGTGGTGCGGGTGATCGAGCGCTTCTGCTGCTCCAGGCGGTCGGCGGCGGCATCGCGCTGGTACAGGGCTTGGCGCACGCGTGAGCGCGTCGCGAATCCGCTGAACACCGGTACTGTCAGCGTCACGCCATAGCTCGGGCCGGTGCTGGCGCTGCCGAACTGGCTCAGGCTGGTCGGCGACGTCCGCAGCGTGCTGTCGCCCCAACGCGCGTCGTCGCCATAACTGGCAGTGGCCGACAAAGTTGGGTAATGCGCTGCGCGCGCGGTGCCGACATCCTTTTGGGCGGCGGCCAACGCTTCCACGTACGCCTTCAGCGTTGGGTTGGATTCCAACGCGATCGTTACCCACTCCTCAATCGTGCGGGTGTCGGGATTGAGCGGACGAAAGTCGGCCGACAGACCCTTCAGGTTGCTCAGCGGTTGGCCGGTGATCTCGGCGAGGGCCTCGTAGGCATCGTCCAGGGCGGTGGCTTGCAGGATCGCGTTGGCGCGGGCGCTGTCGTAGCGGGCGCGCGCTTCGTGCACGTCGGTGATCGGCGCCAGGCCGACTTCCAGGCGCTTCTCGGCCTGGTCGAGCTGACGTTTGACCGAACGCTCCTCGGCGCGCGAGGCGGACAAGGTTTCGATCGCGGTGAGCACATTGAAGTACGCGTCGGCGACGCGAACGATCAGCGCATCGGCCGCCGCATCGTATTCGGCATCTGCTTGCCGCGAGCGCGCCTTGCTGGCGCCCAGGCGCGTGTAATTGCTGTGGTCGTACAAGCTCTGGCGCAGGTTCACGCCGGAGTTGCGGTTGCTCGATTCCGAGTAGGTGGAGTTGAGCGGCGTCGGCGTACCGGCGAATACCTGGTTACCACTGCTGCTGGTAAAGCTGCGGTTGTAATTGACGTCGGCGGTGATCTGCGGCAGCAGCGCGCCGCGCGATATGCCGATCCCTGCCTCCTGGGCCTGCTTTTGCGCCTCGGATGCCGCGAACTGCGGATCGCTCTGCCGCGCCAGGTCATAGGCCTGGATCAGGTCGGTGGCGGACGCCTGTGCCGAAACACCGGCGATCAGCAGGGCGAAGGTGAGCGGACGAAGGCGAATGGACATGCGGATTCCCAATTCAGAGGGTGAACTGCGGCACCGGCTCGGCACCATGCAGATAGGGGATATCGGTTTCGAACAAGCTCTCGACATGCAGTGTGTCGTCGCGGCGGGTGACGCGCACGGCTTCCTGCACCGGCGAATTGCCGCGGACGACGAACAAGCGGCCGCCCGGCTTGAGCCATTGGGTGAAGGCCTCGGGGATGGTCGCGACGGCGCCGGTCACGGCCACCGCGTCGAACTGCCGGCCGGGTTGCCAATGCATGGCATCGGCGGTCTCCAGGCGGACATTGTTGATGCCGGCCTGGGTCAGGCGCTGGTGCGCGGCTTCGACGAAGTCGCCATGGATATCGATGCTGACCACGGCACGCGCCAGGCGCGCCAGGCAGGCAGTCAGGAAACCCGAGCCGGTGCCGATTTCCAGCACTTCATCGCTCGCCTCCAGGTTCAGGGCCTGCAGCAGTCGGCCCTCGACCACCGGCTTCATCATCACTTCGCCATGGGCCATTGGCAGCGGCAGGTCGGCGAACGCCAGATTCCGATGCGCCTCGGCGACGAAATCCTCGCGGTGGACGGCCATCAGCGTCTCGAGCACCTGCGGATCCAGCACCTCCCACGGACGTACCTGCTGCTCGATCATCGCAAAGCGGGCTTGGTCAAAATTCATGGACATGGCAGTGGGTTTCCGGAAGGCACAGGGGTCGGCAATTGTAAGCCGCCGCCGCGCCCGGGGTGAAAATTCGGTGAGGGAAGGATCGCGTGTCCGGCCACGGCAAACGCAGTGCCAGAAGTAACCGGGCCGCTTGTCACAGCGCCTCGGGGGCGAATGCGCGCAGGAAAACCTGCACCACGTCACGGACATGCGCTTCGCGTTCGGCGCGGGTAGGCACTTCGCACAGTCCGACCAGGACGCGCATATGGCGCAGTCCCTTGAGCAAACAGCAGAAGTGCTCGGACGCGCGCGCTGGGTCGGCAATGTGCATTCGGCCGGCCGCGTTGGCCTGGTGCAGGAACGATTCCATTTCCTGCAACGCCAGGCGTGGCCCGGCGCTGAAGAATACTTCGGTCAGACGGCGATTCTGGCCGGCCTGGCTGACCATCACGCGATGCAGGCTGATTGCCCGTTCGTCCATGGTCAGGTCGATGAAGGCCTGGCCGATCTGCACCAGGGCGTCGCTGACCGGCAAGGTCGGATCTGGTGCGAACAGGCGATGCGGCAACAGCTGCGCACAGCACTCGGTGACCGCCGCGCCGAACAAGGTCTCCTTGTCGGCGAAGTGGCTGTACACGGTGAGCTTGGAAACGCCGGCCAGCTGAGCGATCGCATCCACACTGACGCCGTCGTAGCCGCGCGAGGGAAACAGAGTCATCGCCGCGTC
>JBAZBG010000362.1:0-3410 GCA_041671585.1 Arenimonas sp.
TTGGCCACCGGCATCAGCAACGAGCTGTTCCAGCCTGGGCCGGAAACGGCCAAGGAATTCTATGCAGAGAAGCCAATCGCCCTGCGCATGGTCGGCACCTACCACCAGTTCGGCGCCTTCGTCAGCGGCGTCGCTTCGCTGCCGCGCGTGGTGATCATGACCATGCACAACATTTCGCTGACGCCGCGCGCCGGCAAACCGGGGCTGCTGGTACTGCAGGGCACGATCCGTACCTACCGATATCTCGACGATGAAGAGATAGCGGCCGCGCCGGCGCCAACCGCAGGAGGGAGCAAGTGATGCGTATCTTGCGACGCGCTGTCGAGGCTCGATCCGTGCTGCTGCTGGCGGCCCTGTGCTGCGCGCTCGCCGCGTGCACCAGCGACACCAAGGAAGTGGAAGCCTGGGTCGCCGAGGTCAAGGCGCGTCCGGCGCCGCCGCTGGATCCACTGCCGGTGATGAAGCAGTTCGAGACATTCGAGTACAACCCGGAAGGCTTGCGCGATCCGTTCGCCGTGCCGGTACCTGACCGGGATTCGGGAACCGGCCTGCGCCCGGATCCCGATCGGCGCAAGGAAGCGCTTGAGGTTTTCCCGCTGGATGGACTGAATATGGTGGGCACCATCGGCGCGGGCGGAAACCTGATAGGTTTGGTACTGGCGCCGGATCGGGTTACCTACCGGGTCAGGCCGGGCATGTACATGGGTCAGAACGACGGCCGAATCACTGCGGTTTACGAGGACCGCATCGAGATGGTCGAACTGGTACCTGATGGGGCGGGCGGCTGGCTGGAACGGCAGGCCCAAATCGCCCTTGAAGACAATGATTGATTGGGGGAAAGCACGATGACCACGACGAAAATGATCGGCGAGAGCAGGGGCGTGATGCGCCTCTTGCGAAACGGAGCCATAAGCCTGGGCCTGATGATGGTCAGCGCTCATGCGCTAGCCGACAACGTGCTGCAGGACGTCCGCTATGCGGCCGCGCCAGGCGGCAAGGTCGACATCACCTTGCAATTCTCCCAGCCGGTTGGTGAGGTCCAGGCCTTTACCACCGACGCTCCGCCCAGGATTGCCATTGACCTGCCCAACACAACCAGTGCGCTGGCCAAACGTCGCGTGGTAGTAGGCAGCGGCGCCACTTCCGCAGTCTCGGCGGCCGAAGCCGGCGGCCGGACGCGCGTGGTGGTCGACCTGCTCCGTCCTGCCGGATACGTCACGCGCAGTTCGGGCAACCTGCTGGTCATCACGGTCGATGCCGGCGTGGCCGCAACGACCACGGGTAGCGCGATGATACAAACCGTCGATCCGTCCAAGCGGGCGCCGAGCACGCTGCATGTTTCCAACATCGACTTTCGGCGCGGCGACAACGGTGCCGGTCGCGTCATCCTGCGCTTCGACGGCGCCGGTGCGGCGACCGACATGCGCAACGATGGCAAGCAAGTGCTGGTCGACGTGAGCAACGCACAGATTCCGGAAAACCTCCGCCGCCGCCTCGACGTCACCGACTTTGCCACCCCGGTAGTCAGCGTCGAACCGCGCGCCAACGCCGGCGGCTCCCGCCTGGTGATCAATACCAACGGCGCGTACGACAGCATGGCGTACCAGACCGGCAATGAGTACGTGGTCGAGATCACGCCGAAGCGTGGCAGCGTCATCGCCGCAACCGGCCCCGGTGTCAGCCGCGCAGCCGGCCAGGTCACGACCATCGGCGGTCCGCAACGCTACGTCGGCAAGCCAGTGACGTTCAACTTCCAGGACGTGCCGGTGCGCACGGTGCTTCAGTTGATCGCTGAAGAGTCCAACCTGAACATTGTCGTTGCCGACACAGTGTCCGGTAGCGTCACCTTGCGTCTTATCAACGTGCCGTGGGACCAGGCGCTGGAAATCCTGCTGCGCGCCAAGGGCCTGGACCAGCGTCGTGATGGTAACGTGGTCTGGGTCGCTCCTCAGGCCGAATTGTCCGCCTACGAGCTGGCGCAGAATACCGCGCGCATCAACCTCGAGAATTCCGGCGAGATCGTCGTTGAGTACATCCCGATCAACTACGGGAGTGCCCAGGATCTGGTCACCATTCTCAACTCCGGCGGGCAGGCGGGTGGTGGTGGCGGCGGCGCCGGAGGCGCAGGCGCCAGCCGCGGGTTCTTGTCGTCACGCGGCAGCGTCAGCGCCGATGTGCGCACGAATACCCTGCTTCTTAGCGATACCCGGAAGAAGATAGACGAAATCAGGCGCATGCTCGAAGTGCTCGATCGGCCGGTGGATCAGGTTCTGATCGAAGCTCGAATCGTCATTGCCGATGAAACCTTCGGCCGTGAGCTGGGCGCGCGCTTTGGCGTCAGCAACCCGAACGAGAACAACGGCTCGACCTCGAACATTAGCGGAAACCTCGAAGCGAACCTGTCGACAATCAATTCAATCAATACCGCTAATAACGCCAATGCCAATTTGGCGCCTGGCGCTACGCCGACGGTCGCCACCATCACTCGCGGCCTGATCACCGATCTGGCTGTTCCCGGTGCTGCGGGTTCCATCGCTTTCTCAATCTTGCGCAGCAGCCACTTGCTGGATGTCGAGCTGTCCGCTCTGCAGCAGGAAGGCCGCGGCGAGGTCGTTTCGCATCCGCGGGTAATCACCACCAACCAGCGTGAAGCGACCATTACCCAAGGCGACGAAGTCGGCTATACGACACCGCAGGCGGCCGGAGCCGGCCAAGCCCTTGCTACGCCGGCGTTCAAGGAGGCGCTGCTGGAGCTCAAGGTGACCCCGACCATCACCACCGATGGCCGCGTGTTCATGCAAGTGGCGATCAAGAAGGACGACATCAAGGGCTTTACGCTCGGAGTGCCCTCGCTGACCAAGCGCTCGATCACCACCGGCGTCATGGTCGACAGCGGCGACACGGTCGTGATTGGCGGCGTCTATGAGTTCCGCAATCGGGAAGACGTCACCAAGGTACCGTGGATCGGCGACATCCCGATTCTTGGTAACCTGTTCAAGAAGAAGGGCAAATCACACGCGAAGGCAGAGCTGCTGGTGTTCGTGACTCCACGCGTGCTGCAGGTGTCCAAGCGCTGAGTCGCCTGATTGATAATTTCCCCACAGGGCCGCTTTTGCGGCCCTGTGTCGTTTGGATAGCAAAAAGGTTTCCGGATGTCTGAAGCAAGCCCGCTGCGAGTTCACCTCCAGGCCGGCGACGTGTTGTTCCGGGAGGGCGATGCGCCGACCACGGGCTTCCTGGTCGAACGCGGCGAGTTGGAAATCGCAACGACCATCCATGGCAGGGCCATCGTGCTCAGCCACCTGCGCGCCGGCGACCTGCTTGGCGAAATGGCTGTCTTCGATGGCGAGCCGCGCTCCGCCACCGCCACGGCGGTTAGCGATTGCGTCCTGTTTCCCATCGATCGCACC
>JBAZBG010000363.1:0-3408 GCA_041671585.1 Arenimonas sp.
TCTTCACCGACATGGCGAAGGCCAAGACGGCGCTGGCCGACAATCTGGCCGGCGAACTGAAGCCCGAGCACAAGAAGCCGGCCAAGTCGATCGACCTGGTCGATGAGGTCAACCAGACCTACGTCGGTATTCGCGGCGGGTTCAAGGCCGTCAATTCGGCCAACATCACGGCGCTGGAACAGACGGAAAGCCAGATCCAGGTCTCGCTGCAGAAAGTGGTGATGGACCGCGACAACAGCTTCGTGATCCGCGTGCTGGCCAAGCAGTACGTACACGCCGCGGAAAACCTGAAGGCCGAGCTGCGCAGCAGCAAGCGTGCGCTAGGCTGATCGGAACCGGCGCGCATGGGCGACCAGCGCGCCGCGTCGCAGCCCCCGCGCGCTGCGCCATTCCAGACGCTGACCCCCGAGGCGATCCTGGCCTCGGTGGAAAGCCTGGGCCTGCGCTGCGACGGTCGCGTGCTGGCGCTCAATAGCTACGAAAACCGCGTTTATCGCATCGGACTGGAAGGCGAGGCGCCACGAGTCGTCAAGTTTTATCGCCCCGATCGCTGGAGCGATGCCGCCATCCTTGAGGAACACGCCTTCAGCGCCGAACTGTGCGCGGCCGACCTGTCGGTAGTCGCGCCGCAACGGCTGAACGAGCACACGCTGCACCATCACGGCGACATGCGTTTCGCCCTCTTCCCGATGCAGGGCGGACACGCGCCCGAACCCGGCGATCGCGACACGCTTCGACAGATCGGCCGCACGCTCGGCCGCATGCATGCCATCGGCGCGGCCGGCCGCTTCGTCCATCGCGGCTCGCTCGGTATCCAGTCCCATGCGACCGATTCGGTCGCCTACCTGCTTGACGCACACTGGCTGCCGCCTTCGCTGGAGGCCAACTTCGAAGCGCTGTGCCACCTGCTGCTCGACGACATCGAGGACGCCTGGCGGGACGCCGGCCACTTCAACGTACTCCGCCTGCACGGCGACTGCCACCCGGGCAATATCCTGTGGCGCAATGGCGGCGCCCATTTCGTCGACCTCGACGACGCACTGACCGGTCCTGCGATGCAGGACTTGTGGATGCTCTGCACGGGCGATGCGGCCGCTCGCAGCGAGCAACTGGGCTGGCTGCTCGAGGGCTATGAACTGTTCCATCCCTTCGACCGCCGCGAGTTGCACCTGATCGAGGCGCTGCGCGCGATCCGCCTGCTGCACTACCACGCCTGGATCGCCCGCCGCTGGCACGACCCGGCGTTTCCGGCGGCATTTCCCTGGTTCGAATCGCCGCGCCACTGGGAAGAAGTCATCGTGCAGTTGCAGGAACAACTGGCCGCATTGCGCGAGCCTGTGCTGACCCTGGCGAAAAGCTGAACCGCACCGGAATAATTCGTTCCGGACACGCATCCACCCGCCTCTCGCCCGACTCTTAGGGGGAGGAAGGCAAAACGCGCGCACCTTCACCTGGCGCTACGGTTGTTCTGCCTATCCTGCATTCCTCAGGAGATCTTGCACATGCGTTCCACGCCCCCGGTCGATTCTTCCCTCGGCAATCCCGCCCGTCGCCGGCTGCTTGGCGGCTCGATTCTTGCGCTGGCCGGCCTGACGTTGGCCTGTTCCCGCTCGGGCGCGGCCGCAAACGCGGCGGCGGCCAAGGGTCCGGCGCCGATTGTGACCATCGTCGAGTTCGCCAAGGATGGTAAGCGTCTGCAGGCCGTACGCGTCCCGAAGGTGATAAAGCCCCTGGACGAATGGAAGCAGCAGCTTCCACCGCGCTCGTTTTACGTGACGCGCGAGCAAGGCACCGAGCGGCCGTTCAGCGGCGAATACAACGACCTGCATGCCAAGGGCATCTTCCGCTGCATCTGCTGCGACACCGCCCTGTTCGACTCCGCCAGCAAGTTCGATTCGGGCACCGGCTGGCCCAGCTTCTGGCAGCCGATCGCCGAGGAAAATATCCTCGACAGGCAAGACCGCACGTTCGGGATGGTGCGCACCGAGACGCTCTGCCGGCGCTGTGACGCGCATCTTGGCCATGTCTTCAACGATGGGCCGCGACCGACCGGCTTGCGCTATTGCATGAATTCGGTTGCCTTGCGCTTTGTCCCCGCGACCTGAGCCACGCCCAGCAATTTCACTTGCACACACGGAGCAACGCCATGACGCTTCAATTATTCGCCGGTCCGGCCAAGTTCCTGGGACTCGTACTGTTCGCAATACTGCTGGTGGTCAGTTTCACCAGTCCCAGCCGCGCGCGGCAGGAAGTGCCTGACCCGAAACTCGATGTACCGAGGATTGAAGGCAAGGGCCTGCAGACTGCCGTTTTCGCCGGCGGCTGCTTCTGGGGCGTCGAGGCTGTCTTCGAACACGTGCAAGGCGTCAGCGCCGTGACCTCGGGCTTTGCCGGCGGCAGTTCAAGCACCGCCAACTACTCGGCGGTGAGCAGCGGTCAGAGCCGCCACGCCGAAGCCGTGAAGATCACCTACGACCCCGCCCGGATCAGCTACGGCCAGCTGCTGAAGGTGTTCTTCTCGGTGGCGCACGATCCCACGCAGCTCAATCGCCAGGGCCCGGATCGCGGCCCACAGTACCGTTCGGCCATCTTCTACGCCAATGCCGATCAGCAACGCATCGCCACTGCCTACATCGCGCAGATGGGCAGCGCGAAAATTTTCGGAAACAAGCCGATCGTCACCGAGGT
Organism: Arenimonas sp.; assembly: GCA_041671585.1. GTDB lineage: Bacteria > Pseudomonadota > Gammaproteobacteria > Xanthomonadales > Xanthomonadaceae > Arenimonas. The sequence continues at coordinate 2,689 of JBAZBG010000363.1, forward strand.
CGGACCGCTGAAAGCGTTCTTCCCGGCCGAGGCTTATCACCAGGATTTCGCGCGCCTGAATCCTAACCATCCGTACATCGTCTTCCACGATGCGCCCAAGGTCGCCAACCTCAGGCAACAGTTTCCGCTGCTGTATCGAAACAGCTGGTCGACGGAGTTGGCAGCGCGGGCGAAGCCGAAAGGCTGAGTCTTCAGCCCATGCAGAAGGCGTTGAGCTTGTTGCCGTCCGGGTCGCGGAAGTAGCCGGCATAGAAGCCGCTATCGCCGCGCGGTCCGGCCGGACCTTCGTCGGTTGCGCCCAGCTCCATGGCCTTCTTGTAGATGCGATCCACGTGCGCCGGATTGTCGGCCTGCAAGGCCACCATGACGCCATTGCCGACCGTGGCCGGCTTGCCGTCGAACGGCTTGCTCAAACCCAGCCCGGCGCCGGTCGGCGAATTGCCCCAGGCGATGAAAGTCTCGAATTCCATCACGCGCTTGGCGCCGAGCTCGGCCAGCAACGCGTCGTAGAACTTGCCGGCGCGGGCCAGGTCATTGGTTCCGAGGGTGACGTATCCGATCATCTTGCTGCTCCTGGGTGCTGGTCGTGTCGCGTGATTGTATTCCTGCATTAAACTTCCGTCATGACCACCCCCCTGACCCTGGCCCGTCCCGACGACTGGCACCTGCACCTGCGCGACGGCGACGCCCTGCGGGCCGTGCTTCCCGATACGGCGGCGC
>JBAZBG010000364.1:0-3405 GCA_041671585.1 Arenimonas sp.
ACGAAGCCGCCGCAAGGCGGCTTTGTTTTTGGCCGGAGTACGCGCAATCTAGGAAACCATGACGCCCTTGCATGCCGTCGGTTTGTTCATGCTCTGCTGGCTGATGCCTGGCCCGCGCGGCGCGCTGGCGGCTGAACCGGCCACGGAGCCGCTGCGCGTGTCGGTCAACGAAGCCAATGGCCGGCCCTTCGTGCTCTATGACGCCCGGTCGCGCTTCCGGGGTGGCCTGGCCCGCGACATCATGGACCACCTGGCGAACCAGCTCGGCCGTCGGCCGGTCTACCTGAACCTGCCGCGCGCGCGCGTCGAATCCTGGCTGCGCTCGGGCAAGATCGATGCCGCCTGCTTCCTGGCGCCCGAGTGGGTGCGTGATGCATCGAAGCTGAGCTGGTCGCCGGTGTTGTTCCATATTCGGCAGGTGATCGTCAGCCCGCCGAAGGCACCGGCGGTAACAAGGCCCCAGGACCTGTTCGGCAAGCGCGTCGGCACCTTGCTCAATTACACCTATCCGGAGCTGGCGCCCTACTTCGACGACGGCCGCATCCTGCGCGCCGATGCGCCCTCGTTTGCCTCGAACATGGCCAAACTGGAGCGCGGCCGCATCGATGCGCTGCTTTACGACGACCTGGCGTCCCTGTTCGCGGTGAAGGACGGCAGTCTGCCTGCCGCCGTTCGCATCGACCCGCTGTGGGCGCCGGACAATCCGGTGTATTGCGCGTTCAGTCCTGCCTTTGTCGCCCGTGCACCCGAGTCACGTCCGATCCTGCAAGCCGCTGTCGACGGCGGCCAGGTGGAGCGCTGGATTTCTGCGTACACCGGCGGCCGACGGGTGGCGAGCAGAACGACCGGCCAGTGAACACCGGCCCCAACCAACTCGACGACTCTTCCGACCGCAGCGCGCAACGCATGCTGGGCCAGGGCATCGGCGGCCGGCTGCTGCTGTACATCGTGTTGTTCAGCCTGCTGGTGACCCTGTTGCTGGCCTCGATCCAACTTGGCCTTGCCTATCGCGCCGATCTGCAGGCGATCGAACGCCGTGTCGGCGAGGTTGGGGAAAGCCGCCTGGACAGCATTGCGCGCAGCTTGTGGAACGTCGATGGCGAACAACTGCGCCTGCAACTGGAAGGCATCAGGAACTTGCCTGATATCCAGGCGGTGTCGGTGCGCGAAACCGATGCCGCGGCGGGCGACCAGCCGCTCGATATAAGCGTGGGCAAGAGCGATGGCGCGTCGACATTGCATTGGGACCTGCCGGTGGTCTACCGGGAGTTCAGCGGGCCGCGGCAGATCGGAATGCTGCGGGTGGAAGCATCGCAGGATGCCGTGTACCAGCGCCTGTACGACCGCGCATTGTGGATTCTGGGCACGCAGGCAGTGGAAACGTTCCTGATCGCGCTGTTCATCCTGCTGCTGGTGCACTACATGGTGACCCGCCATCTGGTCGCGCTGGCGCGCATCGTCGGCCGCTACGATGTGCGCGCGCCGACCGCGGCCTTCCGTCTGCAACGTCGCTCGCCGCAAGGCGGCGACGAACTCGACCGGGTGGTCGCGGCGCTGGAAGGCATGCGCGGCAAACTCGAGCAGGCATATCGCGAACTGTCCGATACCAATGCCGAGCTGGAGCGCGACATCATTGCCCGCCGCCGCGCCGAGGCGACCGCCGAACATTTGGCCAACCACGACGCGCTGACCGACCTGCCCAATCGACGGCTGTTGTTCGACCGTCTCAAGCACGAGTTGTCGATGTCCGCCCGCACCGGCACGCACGGCTCCCTGCTATTCATCGACATCGACCATTTCAAGACCCTCAACGATGCCCGCGGGCATGCGATCGGCGACGCTATCCTGATGGAGATCGCGCGCCGGCTGGCGCACAACATTCGCGACATCGACCTGGTGGCGCGGCTGGGTGGCGACGAGTTCGTCGCGGTGTTGTGCAGCATCGACGACAGTCCCGACCAGGCTGCCAGCACAGCGATGGCGGTGGCGGAAAAACTGCGCGCGGTCATCGGCGTGCCGATCATGGTCGGCGACCAGGCCCATCACCTGACTGCAAGCATCGGCGTCGCTTTGTTTCCGGCCGACGGCAGCGACATGGAAAGTCTGTTGAAACAGGCGGACATCGCCATGTTCCACGCCAAGTCCGGAGGTCGCAATCATGTGCGCTTCTTCCAGGTCGACCTGCATGCGGCGCTCGAGGCCCGCCAGGAAATGGAAATCGAGCTGCGCGCCGCGCTGGCCGAGGGCGCGTTTGCCCTCGACTACCAGCCGATTTACCTGGCCGACGGCCGCCTGCGCGGCGGCGAAGCCCTGATCCGCTGGAACCATCCCACCCGCGGCGTCGTGTCGCCCAGCGAGTTCATTCCCATCTGCGAGGAGAGCGGACTGATTCTCGGCATCGGCGACTGGGTCTTGCGTGAGGTCGCCGGGCAACTCCGGCAGTGGACCGAGGCCGGGCTGATGACCGACCAGCGCTACCTGACGGTGAATATCAGTCCGCATCAGTTCCGCCAGCCCGACTTCGCCAGCAAGCTGCTGCGCGTGTGCAACGAATACACGATCGACCCGCATCGGCTGGTGCTGGAAATCACCGAGGGCGTGGTGCTCGGCGATCTCGGCGAAGCCATCGCCACCATGAATTCCCTGCGCCAGCACGGGCTGCGCTTTTTCATCGACGATTTCGGCACCGGCTACTCGTCCATGGCCTACCTCAAGCTGCTGCCGATGGATGGCCTGAAGATCGACCAGAGCTTCGTGCATGACCTGAAGGAAGACGACAGCGATGCCGCCATCGTCGAGGCGATCCTCACCATCGGCCACCGCTTCGGCCTGACCGTGGTAGCCGAAGGCGTCGAAACCAAGGCGCAGGCGGATTTTCTGCGCACGGTGAACTGCGATATGTTCCAGGGCTACTATTTCGGTCGGCCGGCCGATGCCGCGACTTTCGAGCGCGAGCACCTGCGCGCCGGCGGCCCTTCGTTTCCATAGGAGTTTGCATGCAAGTCCGCGCTGCCGTTGCCTACCGCGCCAAGGAGCCCTTGCGCATCGAAACCGTCGAACTCGACGGCCCGAAAGCCGGCGAAGTACTGGTCGAGATCAAGGCCACCGGTGTCTGCCATACCGACGCTTACACGCTTTCCGGCGCCGATGCCGAAGGCCTGTTCCCGACCATCCTGGGCCATGAAGGCGCCGGCATCGTGGTCGAGGTTGGCGCCGGCGTGAAATCGCTGCGCCCGGGCGATCACGTGATTCCCCTGTACACGCCCGAGTGCCGCGAATGCGAGTACTGCCTGAACCCCAAGACCAACTTGTGCCAGGCGATCCGCAGTACGCAGGGTCAGGGCCTGATGCCGGATGGCACGAGCCGTTTTTCCATCGCCGGCCAGAAGCTGCACCACTACATGG
>JBAZBG010000365.1:0-3399 GCA_041671585.1 Arenimonas sp.
GTCGACGAACTCAAAGGAGGTGGGAAGGATCCGCTGTGGCTTGACGATTTCCGCCAGCTGGTTCAGGCGCGGATCGGGCACAGGCACTACGCCGGTGTTTGGCTCGATCGTGCAAAATGGAAAATTGGCCGCAGCGATGCCCGCCTTGGTCAAGGCGTTGAAGAGAGTCGACTTGCCGACGTTCGGCAGGCCGACGATGCCGCATTTGATGCCCATGGGTTTCTGATCTCTATCGTTCTGGGTGGTTCGGGCCGTTTGGCGTGGAACCGGTTACCGGTCTTTCGGAGTGTGCAACTGCTTCATCGCCTCGTTGAAGTCCCCGGCGATCGCCAGCGGCATCACCGAGATGGCCTCGTCGATCGCCCGCAGCATGGCAGCCTCGTCGTCCCGGCCGGGCCGGCCGAGCACCCACGGCGTGACCTTGTCCTTGTGCCCAGGGTGGCCGATGCCGATGCGCAGCCGATGGAACTTGCCGTGGCCGAGGTGCTGGATGGTGTCACGCAAGCCGTTTTGGCCCCCGTGCCCGCCATCGAACTTCAGGCGCGCAGTGCCCGGCTCGAGGTCCAGCTCATCGTGGGCGATCAGGCACTCGTCGGGCTCGATCTTCCAGTAGCGCAGGGCGGTGGCAACCGAGCGGCCGCTGAGATTCATGAACGTGGCCGGTTTCAGCAGCCAGACAGTCTGACCGCCGGAGTGGAGCTTGGCGGTCTCGCCGTGCAGCTTGGATTCCAGGCCAAAACGAACGCCTGCATTGGCGGCCAAGGCGTCAATAAACCAGAACCCGGCGTTATGCCGGGTTCTGGCGTGTTCGGCGCCGGGATTGCCGAGGCCAACAATGAGACGAAGTCCTGCCATTGGCTAGAGCCATCGCGCCGGAATCCGCGACGGCCCCGCCGGAGCGGGACCGAACGCGTCGGCACGCGCGGCGATTACTTCTTCTTCGGCGCCGGTGCGGCAGCGGCGGCCGGGGCCGCGGCCTTGGCGGCCTTGGTCGACGGAACTTCGGCAACCGCCTCACCTTCCGCTGCCGCTTCCTCGACTTCAACCCGGGCGTGACGCGCGATCACGACAGCCACGTCGTGTTCCTTGCCCAACTTGAGCTCGGGCAGGGAAACGCCGGCGGGAAGCGCCAGCTGCGACAGATGGATGATGTCGCCCAGGTCGAGCTTGGACAGGTCGACCTCGATGAACTCCGGCAAATCCTTGGGCAGGCAGCTGACCCGGATTTCGTTGAGCTCATGCAGCACGACGATGCCCGCAGTCTTGCCGGCCGGGGAAATTTCCTGGTTCAGGAAGTGCAGCGGCACGTTGAAGCGGATGGCGACGTTTTCGTCGATGCGCTGGAAATCCAGGTGCAGGATCTGCTGCTTGAACGGATGCCGTTGCATGTCGCGCAGCAGGACCTTCTGGGTCTTGCCGTCGACGGACAGTTCGAGGATCGACGAGTAGAACCACTCGTTCTGGCTGGCCAGCCAAAGTTGATTGTGCTCGACCTGGACGTTTTCCGGCGCAGCCTTCGCGCCGTAGACGATTGCCGGAACCTGACCGCTATGACGGAGACGGCGGCTCGCACCTTTGCCCTCGACTTTGCGGCTGGTTGCCGTGATGTTGTGAGTTGCCATGTTGGTATTGCCTCTGTTGTGTGCGCCTGTTGGCGCGTTTCACGCAGCCCGCGACCAGGCGGCGTGTCGTTCCCGGAATGGGGAATCGGGAATCGGCAGTCCGGGGCGCCTGGGCGCGCGATCGGGTTTACTGTCGATTCCGGATGCTCCGGTTCCGGCCTGGATCTTCGTGCTTTCCGCTACCCTCGCCCTCAATCCACGTACAAGGTGCTGACCGACTCGCCCATCGCGATGCGCCGGATGGTCTCGGCCAGCAATTCGGCCACGCTCAACTGACGGATGCGGCCGCAAGCGCGGGCGGCGTCGGTCAATGGAATCGTGTCGGTCACCACCAGTTCGTCGAGCTGCGAGCCGCTGATGTTGTCGATCGCCGCGCCCGAGAGCACCGGATGGGTGCAGTAGGCGACGACCTTCCGCGCACCATGTTGCTTGAGCGCTGCGGCGGCGGCGCACAGGGTGCCTGCGGTGTCGACGATGTCGTCGACCAGTACGCAGGTCTTGCCGGCAACATCGCCGATGATGTTCATGACCGTTGCCACGTTCGCCTTCGGCCGGCGTTTGTCGATGATCGCCAGATCCGCGTCGTCCAGCCGTTTGGCGATGGCGCGGGCGCGAACGACGCCGCCGACGTCAGGCGACACGACGATCAGGTTGTCGGTACCCTGATTGCGCCAGATGTCCGCCAGCAGCAGCGGCGAGGCATAGACGTTGTCCACCGGCATGTCGAAGAAGCCCTGGATCTGGTCGGCGTGCAAGTCGACGGTCAGCACCCGATCGGTATTCACGGCACTGAACATCTTGGCCGCGACCTTGGCCGTGATCGGCACCCGCGCCGAACGCGGCCGGCGATCCTGGCGGGCATAACCGAAGTACGGCACCACCGCGGTGACCACCGATGCCGAAGCGCGCTTGAGCGCATCGATCAACACCAGCAATTCCATGAAATTTTCCGCCGTCGGCGCCGACGTGGACTGGATGACGAAGACGTCCTGGCCGCGGACGTTTTCCTCGATCTCGACCTGCACTTCGCCATCGGAGAACTTTCCGACCAGCGCCTTGCCCATCGGCACGCCGAGCTCGCGGCACACGGCCTGCGCCAACGGTCGGTTGGCATTGCCACTGAAGACAAGAAGGTTATCGCTGGTCATATCGGCCTTCTTGATCCTGTCAAAAAAAATTCGTAATTCAGCCGCGGGTAGTGGCTGGGGCGGTAGGATTCGAACCTACGAAATGCCGGGATCAAAACCCGGTGCCTTAGGCCACTTGGCGACGCCCCACCGATAACTCAGTTCGATTCCGAAAATACCGCCAAGGCGCCCAACAACGGCGACTCCGCCGCTCCGGCCACCACGAAAGTCCGCAGATGTCCGGGCAACCTGGCCTGCACTTCCAGCGCTGCTGCCTGCGAATTGAATTGCAGGAAGCAACCGCTTCCGGTGCCAGTCAGGCAGGCCCGTCCGTACTGCGACAAATCCGTCAGCGCGGCGTCCACGGCCGGCTGCAGGCGTCGCAACACCGGCTCGAAGACATTGCCGAGCGCGACCCCAGAAACGAAGTCGACTATTGTCGCCGGGGCAGCATCCCGCGTCAATTCAGCGGCTTGGAACAGATCGCGGGTCGGCACATGGATGCCCGGATCTACGAGCAGGAACCAGGCCGCCGGCAGCTGCAGCGGCGTCAGTCGCTCGCCCAGGCCCTCGGCCCAGGCGTTGTGACCGTGCACGAACACCGGAATATCGGCTCCCAGTGTCAGGCCCAATTCGGCCAGTTGCGGCGG
>JBAZBG010000366.1:0-3393 GCA_041671585.1 Arenimonas sp.
TGTCCAGGCTGTCCGGCCAATTGCGCGCGCGGTAGCGGAACAGCAGTTCCGGGTAACGCGGATCTTTCAATTCCGCCGCCAGCGCGCCGAGTTCACCTGGCTTGCAACTGCGAATCCGGGAGAAGGTACGTTTGTCGCCTTCGGCGACGAACCCGTCGTACAACGCGGCATCGGGGTCGGCCGGCGCGCGGTGGTTCTCGTTGGCGAATACGCGGCGAACTTTCTCGGCCAGGCCCGGATCGGCGCGCAGCTGATCGGCATGGCGCAGGCACGCGGCCGCATCGATGCCAAGACGTTCGAAATCGGCGTCGCGCAAGTGCGCCAGCGGTACCAGCATCGGACATTTGTTGCTGTGGATCTCTTTCAAGGCAACGCGTTGCTCGCCTTCCGGCAGGTCCGCGGCCGGCGTGTATAGCCGTTCTGCAATCTCCTCGGCGGACAGCGAGAGCAACTGTGCCGGATCGGCATCCAGGTCGCAGGCAATTACCCGCGAGTCGATGCGCGGATGCCGGGCCAGCGGCAGCACCAGTGCGGCGCAGTGGCGCGACGCGGGATATTTGCCGGACACATGCAGCACCGGCGTCTTGCCGACGGTATCGAGCAAACTGCCCGCATGGCGTTTGTCCCGCAGTTGCAGCGCATAGTCCCAGAGCCTGGGCTGCGCCGCGCGAAACCGGCGCGCCAGGCCGATCAGCGCATGAACGTCGGACAGCGCCTCGTGCGCCATTCCGGTGCGGGTGCCGTTCATCGCGGCCAGGTGCTCGAGCTTGAAGCTGGGCATGCCGTCCTCGCGCATCGGCCACTGCATGCCTTCGGGCCGCAGCGCGCGCATCAGGCGCATCACATCGAGCAAGTCCCAGCGTGAGTTGCCGTTGCGCCATTCGCGCTCGTAGGCGTCGTAGAAATTCCGATACAGGCCAAAGCGGATGAACTCGTCGTCGAAACGGATCGAGTTGTAGCCGACGGCGCAGGTCCCCGGTACGGACAGTTCCTCGTGCAGGCGGGCAAAGAACTCGGCCTCCGGCAGGCCCTCGCGCAAGGCTTGTTGCGGCGTGATGCCGGTGATCAGCGTGGCCTCCGGCGACGGCAGCAGATCGTCCGCAGGCTGGCAATACAGCGACACGGGCAGGCCGATCGGATTCAATTCCGGATCGGTGCGCACCGCCGCGAACTGCGCAATGCGCGTGCGCCGCGGGTCGCGGCCGAAGGTCTCCAGGTCGTACCAAAGAAAACTATGGGTCATCGGATTGGTGGAGCACCCGACACGTCCGTAATCGCGGTCATGAGGGAAGCCTCATCCGAGCTGCAGCGGTTCCAGGCGCTCGCGCACCAGCGCATCCGCCGCCGCCAGGTCGACCTGCTGGACGTCGGTGAGTCCAGACGTGCACTCGCGCAGGATCTGGCGCTGGATCTTGCCACGCGAGTAGGCAAGCGCGTACGGCACGCGCAGGAAACTGACCATCGAATAGCGCGGCACGAAGCGGCCGGGATGACGATCGGCGAGGATGCGTTCGAGCTGGCGCTGGCGCAGGAAATCCGCGTCATCGACCTGATCGCGCATCTCCACGTAGTTTTCCAGCGCCATGGCCTGGATCGCCTGCGCGTTGGGGCGGCGATCGGCTTCGAACGCGGCAAAGGCGCTGTCCCAGTCACTGGCCTGGTCGATGTGGCGGGCCAGCGCGACACAATCCTCGAACGCGCAATTCATGCCTTGCCCGTGGAAGGGAACCATCGCGTGCGCGGCATCGCCGATCAGCACGGCGCGGCCGTCCAGGCGCCAGCGATCGAGATAAAGCGTGCCCAGTCCGCTGGTTGGATTATTGGTCCAGTCGGCATCGAACTCGGGAATCAGCGCCAGGGCATCGGCGAAATCGCGCTGGTAGAACGCGCGCGCCGCGGCGAGGTCGGGCAGTGTGGCAAAACTGGGGCCGCCTTCGTTGGGCAGGAACAAAGTGACGGTGAACGTGTGTTCGGTGTTGGGCAGGGCGATACACATGTAGCCACCGCGTGGCCAGATATGCAGCGCATTCGGCTCCAGCAGGAATCCGCCGTCAGCGCCGGGCGGAATTTCCAGTTCCTTGTAGCCGTGGCCGAGGGATTCGAAGCGCTCGCCAAGGTCCAGTTCGGACGACAGCGCCGCGCGTACGCCGGAGCCGGCGCCATCGGCGCCGATCAGCACCTCGAAGTCGACGACCTCCGTGCTGCGGTCATGATCGTTTACCAGCGTCAGCCGGCGTGACGCAAAGTCGACCGCATCCAGGCGCGCGTCGAAGCGGATTTTCGCGCCGGCCGCTTCCGCCGCGTCGAGCAGGCTGATGTTGAGCCGGCCGCGATGCACCGACCAGATCACTTCGGAATCGTCCTTGCCGTAGCGCAGCAATTGTGTCGAGCCATCGATCGCATGCACCATGCGGCCGCGCATCATCACCGCCTGCGCCATTACCGCATGTTCCAGGCCGGCCTGGCGCAAGGCGTGCAGGCCGCGTTCGGCCAGCGCCAGGTTGATCGAACGGCCGCCTTCGTAGGCGCGTTGCCGCGGATCGGGACGTTTTTCGAACAGCTGCACCTGCCAGCCATTGCGCGCCAGCAGCGTTGCCAGCAGCGCGCCTGCCAGTCCGGCGCCAGCGATGGTGATCTGCCCGCTCGACGCACGCATCAGGCCGGACGCCAGGCGTCGACAACCTGCACGAAATGCAGGACGTCGGTGAACGTGTTGTACAGCGGCGTCGGCGAGATGCGGATCACGTCCGGCTCCCGCCAGTCGCCGATGATGCCGCGCGAATTCAGGTGCTCGAACAGCGCCCGTCCTTGCGCGCGACCGCCGACCACGCGCAGCGACAATTGGCAACCGCGACGCTCGGGTTCCGACGGCGTGACGATCTGCAGCGTGTCGCCGAGCCGCGCGCGAATCAATCCTTCCAGATAGCCGGTTAACTGCTGGGACTTGGCGCGCAGGCGGCCCATGCCGGCGCGCTGGAAAATCTCCAGCGATACCCGCAAGGGCGCCAGCGCCAGGATTGGCGGATTGCTCAACTGCCAGCCATCGGCGCCGGGCGTGGGCACGAACTCCGGCCCCATCTTGAAACGCGTGCCCTGGTCATGACCCCACCAGCCGGCGAAGCGCGGTCGATCGCTGTGCGCATGGCGCTCGTGCACGAAGCAACCAGCGACGGCGCCCGGGCCCGAATTCAGATATTTATAACTGCACCAGGCGGCGAAGTCGGCGCCGCTATCGTGCAGGTTCAATTCCAGGTTGCCGGCGCCGTGGGCCAGGTCGAAGCCAGCCACGCAGCCCTGCGCATGCGCGAGCGTGGTGATTTCCTTCAGGTCGAAAGCCTGGCCGCTGCGGTATTGCACGCCGGGCCAAAGCACCAGCGCGATTTCCTGGCCGCG
>JBAZBG010000367.1:0-3390 GCA_041671585.1 Arenimonas sp.
GCAACGCCAGTGGACCATCAACGCCTGGACCACGCGCCTGGGCTGGGCCGTGGACACGCGCAACGACTACCTGCTGCCCACCCGCGGCATGCTCAATCGGCTGCAGGCGGAAATTGCCCTTCCCGGCAGCGACCTGGAGTACTACCGCCTCAGCTACGACTTCGAGTGGTACCTGCCGCTTACACGCTGGATGGTGCTCAAGACCGGCATCAGCCTGGGCTACGGCGATTCCTATGGCGAAACTCACGATAAGCTGTGCTACCAACGTAACATCCACGGCGCGATTGTTCCGAGCACCGGAGTTACCTGCGGCCTGCCCTTCTTCAAGAATTTCTACGCCGGCGGTCCCGGTTCCGTGCGCGGCTACAGCGCCAACACCCTCGGTCCGAATATCGATTTCGGCGGCCGGCTCCAGCCACTTGGCGGCGCGGTCAAGACCACGGGCACGTTCGAATTCTATTTCCCGCAATTGCTTGGCAATGTCGGCGGCGGCACGCGGGTGTCGGCCTTCCTCGACTACGGTTACGTGTTTGCGCGGCCGGGCGACTTCGGGTTCAACAAATTCCGCGTCTCCACGGGCCTGGCGCTGCAGTGGCAGTCGCCGGTCGGTCCGATCTCGATCAGCTACGCCATCCCGTTCGACGTCGGTCATGACGGCGGCTTCGAGGACGAGATCGAGCGCCTGCAATTCACCTTCGGCAACCAGCAGTAAGGCACAGGACCGGCGCGGATGACCGGTCGCAGTTTCGAACTGCCGGAGCTGGCCGAGCGCTTCGGTCTTGAGCTGAAGGGATCGGCGACGGCCCCCGTGTTTGGCGTCGCCACGCTCGAGCGCGCCGCTTCCGGCCAGGTTGCATTCCTGGCCAACCCCTCGTATCGAAAGCACCTGCCCGAAACTCGGGCAGGTGTCGTGATCCTGCGCGAGGAGGACGCCGCCAGCTGCCCGGTGCCCTGCCTGATCGCCAGGGATCCGTACGTTGCTTTCGCGAAAATCGCCGCCTTGTTCGACGCCGTGCCGGAACCCAGCCCGGGCATCCATGCCAGCGCCGTGGTGGCCGCCAGCGCCCGCGTGGCGGCGAGCGCTGCCGTCGGCCCCCTGGTCAGCATCGGCGACCGATCAGTGGTCGAGGACGGAGCTGTCATCGGCCCGGGCTGCGTTATTGGCGAGGACTGCACGGTCGGCGCCGGCTGCGAACTGATTGCGCGGGTGACGCTGGTCACCCGGGTCCGCCTGGGCCAGCGCGTGCGCGTACACCCGGGCGCGGTGCTCGGCGCCGAAGGCTTTGGCCTGGCGATGGACGCGGGGCACTGGATAAAAGTACCGCAGTTGGGCGGCGTGTTGATTGGCGATGATTGCGAGATCGGCGCCAACACCACGATCGATCGCGGCGCGATCGAGGACACCGTGCTGGAAGAAGACGTCCGGCTCGACAATCAGATCCAGATTGGGCACAACGTCCGCATCGGCGCGCACACGGCCATGGCCGGCTGCGTGGCGATCGCCGGCTCGACGCGGATCGGCCGCTACTGCCTGATCGGCGGCGGCGCCGGCATGGTCGGACACATCGAAATCTGCGACAAGGTGCTGGTCACGGCGATGAGTCTGGTCACCCATTCGATCAGCGAGCCTGGCGAATATTCCTCCGGAACACCCATTCAGTCGAGCCGGGACTGGCGGCGCAATGCAGCCCGCTTCAAGCATCTTGATGAACTGGCGCGTAAAATCGCCACCCTGCCCCAGGCCAAGGATTGACATGACCGTTGCCCCTGTTTCGATGCCCGTGGATGTCAATCGCATCCAGGCACTGCTTCCGCACCGCTACCCCTTCCTTCTGGTCGACCGGGTGCTGGAGCTGGAACCGAACCAACGGATTCTGGCGGTGAAGAATGTCACCATCAACGAGCCATTCTTCCAGGGCCACTTCCCCGGCCATCCGGTGATGCCGGGCGTCCTGGTGCTGGAGGCATTGGCCCAGGCCGGCGGGTTGTTGACCCAGTTGTCGGCTGGCGACGCGGCGAACAAACAGGAAAAACTGTTCTATCTGGTCAAGATCGACAACGCGCGTTTTTCGCGCATGGTGGTGCCTGGCGACCGGCTCGAACTGGAGGTCAAGCTCAAGCGCATGATCCGCAACATGGCCATGTACGAGTGCGCTGCGAGCGTCGATGGCAAACAAGTGGCCAGCGCCGACATCCTGTGTGCCGAGGGCGGAAGCTGACCATGATCCATCCGACCGCGCAGATCGATCCCGGCGCGCGATTGGGCGTGCGGGTCAGCGTTGGCGCCTTCACCATCATCGGCGCCGACGTCGATATCGGCGACGGCACCAGCATCGGTTCGCACTGCGTAATCAGCGGCCCGACCCGGATCGGCAACGACAATCGAATCTACTCGCATGCCGCACTCGGCAGCGATCCGCAGGACAAGAAATTCGCCGACGAAACCACCGAGTTGGTAATTGGCGATCGCAACACCATTCGCGAATTCACCACCTTCAGCCGCGGCACCGCCGATGGCGGCAGCGTTACCTCGATCGGCGACGACAACTGGATCATGGCTTACGTGCACATCGCGCACGACTGCCGGGTCGGGTCGCATACCATTTTCGCCAACAATGCCACGCTGGGCGGCCACGCCATCATCGAGGATTGGGTGATTCTTGGCGGCTTTGTCGGCGTGCACCAGTTCTGCCGGATTGGCGCCCACGCCTTCATCGGCATGGGCAGCCTGATCAACGCCGATGTGCCGCCGTTCGTGCTGATTGCCGACAAGTATGCCGAGCCGCGCGGCATCAATGCCGAAGGCCTCAAGCGCCGGGGTTTCGATGCCGATCGCATCGCTTCGATCAAGCGCGCCTACCGGACCGTATTCATGTCCGGCAAGCCGATGGCCGAAGCCAAACAGGAACTTGCGCAGAGCGCGCATGACTCCGCCGACGTTCGGCAGATGCTCGAATTCATCGAGCGCAGCGAACGCGGCCTGCTGCGCTGACGCCGATGCGCATCGCGCTGGTCGCTGGCGAAGCTTCGGGCGACTTGCTTGGCGCGTCGCTGATTGGTGAATTGAAGCTTCGTCATCCCGAGGCCGAGTTCGCCGGCGTTGGCGGCCCGCAAATGCGCGGCGCCGGCATGAACGCCTGGAAGGACTGTAGCGAGCTGGCGGTCATGGGCCTGGCCGAGGTGGTGCGCCACTTGCCGCGTCTTCTCCGATTGCGCCGTGAGCTGCGCAATCGCCTGCTGGACTGGAAGCCGGACGTGTTCATCGGCATTGACGCGCCGGACTTCAACCTTGGCCTGGAACGCGCGCTCAAACAGGCGGGAGTGCGCACGGTGCATTACGTCAGCCCCTCGGTTTGGGCATGGCGCGAGAGTCGCGCGGCCAAGATCGGC
>JBAZBG010000368.1:0-3388 GCA_041671585.1 Arenimonas sp.
CAGGATCGGCGCCACGTGCCCGCCGCACAAAGTGAAGATATGGCGCACGCCGTGCGCCACCAGTGCGCGCGCCACCCGGTCGCCGCCCATGCCCGCGAGATCAATTTCCACCCTGGGTTTGCTCCTGATACTGCTGTTGCAGGTTGCGGAAATCGGTCTTGCCCACGCGCGTCTTCGGCAGGTCATGGCAGAAGCGGATTTCACGCGGGCACGACCACTTGATCATGTGCTCGCGGCAATAGGCAATAAGTATCTGCGCATCGCGTAGTTCGTTGTCGGATGGGTGGGCGGGCACCACGTAGGCGACGACGCGCTCGATCTGCTCGGGGTCGGGCACGCCGATCACGCAGGCCTCGGCGACCAGCGGATGACCGACCAGCACGGCTTCGACCTGCGCCGGATACACGTTGAAGCCCGAGGATTTGATCATCCGTTTCAGGCGAACGCTGAAATAGAAGAAGCCGTCGGCATCCTGGCGGCCGAGGTCGCCGGTGTGCAGCCACACCCGGCCGTCGGCATGGCGGCGCAGCGCGTGCCGGGTGGCCTCGGGATCATCCAGATAGCCCAGCATCAGGTCCGGCCCGGCGATGCAGATCTCGCCTTCGCTGCCGACCGGCGCTTCCTGCTCGCTGCCCAGCAGGCAGATCTTGGCGGCCATGTCGGGAAACGGCAGCCCGATCGAGCCTTCGCGGTAGTGATCGAGCGGCATCGCCATCACTGCGGTCACCGCCTCGGTCAGTCCGTAGCCTTCCAGCAGGCGCAGCTTGCCGCCGCCCTTGGCAACGAGGGCTTCGAAGCTTTCCTTGACCGGACGCGGCAGGGTGTCGGCGCCGCAGAATGCCGCGCGCAGCGAAGAAAGATCGGCGCGGGCCAAGCCGGCATCGCGGCTGAGCGCCGCAAACAAGGTCGGCACGCCGACCAGGTACGTGGGCCGCTTGCGACGAATAAGCTGCGCGACGCTGGCCGCGTCGAAAGTCGGCACCAGGATCGAAGTGGCGCCGGCCATCAGCGCCGCATTGACGCACACGCCCAGGCCGAAGCCGTGGAAGATCGGCAGGATCGCCAGGATCGAATCGCCGGCACGGATGCCGCCCCAGGTCGTGGTTTGCAGGCCCTGCGCAACGAAGTTGTGATTCGACAGCACGATGCCCTTGGGCAGCGCCGTGGTGCCGCCGGAAAACAGGATCGCCGCCGGCGCTTGCGCGTTGCTCTCGGCCGCGGCAACGAGAGCATGCGGCGCGCGCATGACGCCGCGCCACCAGTGCACGCGCGCGTCGCCGGCAATGCGCGCGATGTGCCGGCCCTTGCGCCACCAGAAGCCGGCCTTTTTCAATGGCGATAAATAATCGCCGATGCGCGCCAGCACGATCGCGCGCAACGCCCGCCGCGGCTTGGCCGCGGCCACGTTGCCATAAAACGCGTCGAGGGTGAGCACGAGTTCGGCGCCGGTGGCATCCAGGTAGTGCTCGATTTCCAGTGCCGTCGACAACGGATGAATCAGCGCCGGCAGGGCGCCGAGTTTGTTCGCCGCATAGAACGCGATCACCGCCTGCGGCGTGGTCGGCATCGAGATCAGCAAGCGATCGTTGCGCCTCAGGCCCAGCGCCGCCAGCGCATTGGCGCAGGCATCGATGTCGCCGAGCAGTTGCCGGTAGCTGCGGCGGCGATCGAAGAAATCCCAGGCGATGCCGTCCGGCCAACGGGCCGCGCTTGCGGCGATCATCTGGTACAGCGTGCGCTCCGGATACGCCAGATGCGCCGGCACCGAACCGTAGTGGCGGAGCCAGGGGGCTGGATCGGGCGCGCTGTTCATGGCTGACCAACAGTCTAGGCCCAATCTCTGACCGGCGACTCACCGCATGACTTCAGGCCGTCCCCGGCCCGGCGTTCTTGCGTTAGGCTTCGACATTCGCGAACCCGGAGCACACCCCATGAAGAAGTCCCTGCTGTCCCTGAGCCTGGCCCTGATCCTTGTTCCTGCCGCCGCGCAGGCCGGCGGGACGGCCGCGGCCGCACCCGCGCTCGGCAGCTTCGGCGTGGACCTTGGCAATCGCGATACCGCGGTCAAACCCGGCGACGATTTCGACCGCTACGCCAACGGCCGTTGGCATGACACCTACCAGCTGAAGGATTACGAAAGCGATTACGGTTCCTTCGACCTGCTCAACGACAAGGCGCAGGAAGACGTGCGCGCGATCATCGAAGAACTGCAGGCGCGCACCGACCTGGCGCCGGGCAGCGACGAACAAAAAGTGCGCGACTATTACGCCAGCTACATGAACATCGCGGCGCGCGACGCCGCCGGGGTGGCGCCGATCCAGCCGGTGCTGGACCGGATCGCCGAGATCGATTCGCTGCCCGAACTGATCAACGCGTTCGGCGCCGCCGACATCGACGGCAGCAACGCGCCGGTCGGCATCGGCCTGAGCATCGACCGCAAGAACCCGAACCGCTACCTGGTCGCCACCTTCGTCGGCGGGCTCGGCCTGCCGGACAAGGACTACTACCTCAATCCCGACCCGCGCTTCGTGCAGATTCGCGCCGCCTACCTCGAACACATCGCCAGCATGCTCGGTTTCGCCGGCGTCAAGGACGACAAGCCACGCGCCGAAGCCGTGCTGGCGCTGGAAACCGAACTGGCCAAACAGCAATGGGACCGCGCCGAACGCCGCGACCGCGACAAGACCTACAACCTCACCACGTTCGCGGAACTGACCAGCCGTTACGCCGGTTACGACTGGGCCGCGCAGCTCAAGGCCCAGGGCATGCCGGTGCCGGCCGAAGTCAATGTCAGTACCCCGAGTTCGTTCGCGCCGGTGATCGCGATCGTCAACAAGACCCCGCTCGCGGTGTGGCGCGATTACCTGCGCTTCCACGCCATACGCAACAATGCGCCGCTGCTCAGCAGCGAGATCGACAACGCCAGCTTCGCCTTCACCGGCACCGTGCTGCAGGGACAGAAGACGCAACGCGAATCGTGGAAGCGCGCGATCGAAACCATCGCCGACACCGACGGCCTGGGCGAAGCGGTCGGCAAGATCTACGTCGCGCGTCATTTCCGCCCCGAGTCGAAGGCCGCCATGGACGCGCTGGTGGAGAACCTGCGCAAGGCCTTGCGCCTCAACATCCAGAAGCTGGACTGGATGGGCCCGGCGACCAAGGCCGAGGCCTACCACAAGCTGGAAACCTTCCGTCCGAAAATCGGTTACACCAGCAAGTGGCGCGACTTCGGCAGCGTGACCATCGTGCCCGGCGACCTGATCGCCAACGTGCGCGCGATGCGCGTGTACTACAACGACGACCAGAACCGCCGCATCGGCACCGTGCCCGATCGCGAGGAATGGGGCATGACGCCGCAGACGGTGAACGCCTATTACAACTCGTCGTT
>JBAZBG010000369.1:0-3378 GCA_041671585.1 Arenimonas sp.
CCGTGCTGCCGATGTCGCCACGCTTGGCGTCGAGGATGACCGGCACGCCGGGATGGTTTTCGTGGATGTAGGCGATACAGCGCTGCAGGGTGTGTTCGGCTTCGAGCGCGGCAAAGTGCGCGATCTGCGGCTTGAAACAGCAGACGAACTCGGCGGTGGCGTCGATGATGGCGCGACTGAACTCGAAAACAGCGTCCGGGTGCCCGCGCAAATGGGCCGGAAATTTCGCCGGCTCCGGATCCAGCCCGACGCAGACCAGCGAGTTGGCTCCGGTCCACCGCGCGCGCAGCGCCTGCATGAAATTCATCAGCCAATCCCCCTTTCCACTATGGATGTAGGAGCGGCTTTAGCCGCGATAGCTGTCGACACCCTTAGAGCCAAGAGCTATCGCGGCTGAAGCCGCTCCTACAAGTGCCGGTTATTTTAGGGCTTTGTAGCGCAGGCGATGGGGCTTGGAGCCTTCTTCGCCCAGGCGACGGCGCTTGTCTTCCTCGTATTCGCGGTAATTGCCCGGGAAGAACTCCACGTGCGAATCGCCTTCGAAAGCCAGGATGTGCGTGGCGATGCGGTCGAGGAACCAGCGATCATGGGAGATCACCATCACGCAGCCCGGGAACTCGAGCAGCGCGTCTTCCAGCGCACGCAGCGTTTCGATGTCCAGGTCGTTCGACGGTTCGTCGAGCAGCAGCACGTTGCCGCCCTGCAGCAGGGTCTTGGCCAGGTGCAGGCGACCGCGTTCGCCGCCGGACAGCGTACCGACCAGTTTCTGCTGGTCGGCGCCCTTGAAGTTGAAGCGGCCGATGTAGGCGCGCGACTGGATCTCGACTTTGCCGATGGTCAGGATATCGGAACCGCCCGACACTTCCTGCCAGACGTTCTTGTCGCTGGCCAGCGCATCGCGGCTCTGGTCGACGTAAGCGATGTTTACGGTCTGGCCGATCAGCACTTCGCCCTTGTCGGGTTTTTCCAGGCCGGTGATCATCTTGAAGAAGGTCGACTTGCCGGCGCCGTTCGGGCCGATGATGCCGACGATCGCCCCCGGCGGCACGGTGAGGCTCAAATCGTCGATCAACAGGCGATCGCCGAACGACTTCGACACGTGCTTGAATTCGATCACCCGGTCGCCCAGGCGCTCGCCCGGCGGGATGAAGATTTCATTGGTTTCGTTGCGTTTCTGATATTCGACCGAGTTCATTTCCTCGAAGCGCGCCAGGCGGGCCTTGCCCTTGGACTGGCCGCCGCGCGCGTTCTGCCGCACCCACTGCAGTTCGCGGGTGATGGCTTTCTGGCGTGCCTTTTCGGACGACTCTTCCTGCTTGAGCCGCTCTTCCTTCTGTTCCAGCCAGTTGGTGTAGTTGCCCTTCCAGGGGATGCCCTTGCCGCGATCCAGTTCCAGGATCCATTCGGCGGCGTTGTCCAGGAAGTAGCGATCATGGGTGACCGCGACCACGGTGCCCGGGAAGCGGGCCAGGAATTGTTCCAGCCATTCCACCGATTCGGCGTCGAGATGGTTGGTCGGTTCATCGAGCAGCAGCATGTCCGGCTTGGACAGCAGCAGGCGGCACAGGGCGACGCGGCGCTTTTCGCCACCGGACAGTTTGCCGATGACCGCGTCCCAGGGCGGGATGCGCAGCGCGTCGGCGGCCACTTCCAACTGCTGTTCCAGCGTATGGGCGTCGCCGCTGGCGAGGATCGCCTCCAGCCGCTGCTGCTGCGTGGCCAGCTTGTCGAAATCGGCGCCTTCTTCGGCGTAGGCCTCGTAAATCTTGTCGAGCTCGGCCTGCGCGTGCAGGATTTCGCCGACGCCTTCTTCCACCGCCTCGCGCACGGTCATGTTCGGATCGAGCTTCGGCTCCTGTTCCAGGTAGCCGATCTTGATGCCGGGCTGCGGGCGCGATTCGCCCTGAAAATCGGTGTCGATACCGGCCATGATGCGCAGCACGGTCGACTTGCCGGAGCCATTCAGGCCCAGCAGGCCGATCTTCGCGCCCGGGAAGAAGCTGAGCGAGATGTCCTTGATGATCTGGCGTTTCGGCGGCACGGTCTTGCTGACGCCGATCATGGTGTAGATGTATTGCATGGGAGGACCTTCAGATATGCGTAGCGCCGCGCTCTTGTAGGAGCGGCTTCAGCCGCGATGCCGTTTGCCAGAAGCATCGCGGCTGAAGCCGCTCCTACAGGAAACAGGGGCAGCGGGGGTAGGGCGCGATTAGCCGTTGATTATCGCGGATCGGGGCCCACGGCGCCAGTTCGATGGCTCCAAACCCCTGTCGGAGCTACAATTTCGCCTTGTCTGCCCCCACCCCGAGGTCCGAATGTTCCCCCGCGATATGCGCATTGCCGGCTTTGACGACACCCTGGCCCAGGCCATTGATTCCGAACGCCAGCGCCAGGAGGACCACGTCGAGCTGATTGCCTCGGAAAATTACGCCAGTCCGCGCGTAATGGAGGCGCAGGGCAGCGTGTTGACCAACAAATACGCCGAAGGCTATCCGGGCAAGCGCTATTACGGCGGTTGCGAGTACGTGGACATCGCCGAAAAGTTGGCGATCGATCGGGTCAAGCAGCTGTTCGGCGCCGATTACGCCAACGTGCAGCCGCATTCGGGGTCGCAGGCCAACCAGGCGGTGTACCTGGCGCTGCTGCAGCCCGGCGACACCATCCTGGGCATGTCGCTCGCGCACGGCGGCCACCTCACGCACGGCGCCAAGGTCAACATCAGCGGCAAGCTGTTCAACGCCGTGCAGTACGGCGTCGACGACAACGGCCATATCGATTACAGCGAAGTCGAGCGGCTGGCCAAAGAGCACAAGCCGAAGATGCTGGTCGCCGGATTCAGCGCGTACTCGCAGGTGGTCGATTGGGCGCGCATGCGCGAAATTGCCGACGCCGTCGGCGCGATCTTTTTCGTCGACATGGCGCATGTTGCCGGCCTGGTCGCCGCCGGCGTCTACCCGAGTCCGCTGCCGCACGCGCACGTGGTCACCTCGACCACGCACAAGACCTTGCGCGGTCCGCGCGGCGGCATCATCGTGGCCAGCAACACCAGCGAAGACCTCGCCAAGAAACTGCAGAGCATCGTTTTCCCCGGCATCCAGGGCGGGCCGCTGATGCACGTGATCGCGGCCAAGGCCGTGGCGTTCAAGGAAGCGCTGGAGCCGGAGTTCACTGCCTATCAGACGCAAGTCGTCAAGAATGCACAGGCGATGGCCAAGGCGATCATGGCCCGCGGCTACAAGATCGTCTCCGGCGGCACCGAGAATCATTTGATGTTGCTCGACCTGATCGGCCGCGAGGTCACCGGCAAGGACGCCGAAGCCGCGCTGGGCGAGGCGCACATCACCGTCAACAAGAATGCGGTGCCCGGCGATCCGCGTT
>JBAZBG010000370.1:0-3376 GCA_041671585.1 Arenimonas sp.
GATTCGGCGGATCACGGGTTCGTCAAAGTGCTTACGGCGCCGGGTCGCGATCGGATCCTCGGCGCGCTGATCGTCGGTGACCACGCGGCGGACCTGCTGGCCGAATTCGTGCTGGCGATGAAGCACGGCATTGGGCTCAACAAATTGCTGGCAACCATCCACACCTATCCAACCATGAGCGAGGCGAACAAGTACGCCGCGGGCGCGTGGAAGCGCGCGCATGCGCCGGCGGCCGCGTTGCGCATGGCTGAGCGGTTCTTTGCCTGGCGACGGAGCTGAGTCATGAACCACTTACTGAATCTTTCTTTGCAGGAGTTTGCGCGATGAGCCTGATATTGATTGCCCTGATCACCATGTTGCTGGCCGCGGCCAACGGCGCCAACGACAACGTCAAGGGCGCAGCGACCTTGATCGGCTCGGGCGTCATTGGCTATCGGTCGGCCATTGCCCTGGCCACGCTGGCCACAGCCCTTGGCGGCGTCGCTTCGATCTTCCTGGCCAACGGCCTGCTGGCCGCGTTCAGTGGCAAGGGCATCGTTGCTTCCGAACTGACGGCATCGTTGCCATTCCTGCAGGCGGTGGGCCTGGGCGCGGCGCTAACCATCGGCCTCGGCACCCGGCTCGGATTGCCGCTTTCCACCACCCATGCCTTGCTCGGCGGCCTGCTCGGCGCTGGCCTTGCTGCGGATGCCGCCAACGTCAGCTATTTAGCGACGTCCAAAGCCATGCTGCTGCCGCTGGTCGTTTCACCGTTGGTCGCGATGCTCTTTGCCGTGAGCATCGTGCCCTGGCTGCGCCGCCGACGTACTGCGGCAGCCTGCGTGTGCGTCGACGTCGAACCCGAGTTGGTTCCGGAAAGTGCAGCGCTCGCGTTTGCAGGCACCACGATCACCTTCGGCACACCGTCGCAGACCGAGTGTCAGCCGGCGCCCGGGCGTTCGGCGCGAGTAATCACTGCCTCGACGTGGCTTGACCGGTCGCACTTGTTCAGTGCGGCGGCGGTGAGCTTTGCCCGTGGTTTGAACGACACGCCGAAGATTGCCGCCCTGCTGTTCGCCGCTGGCACCGTCGGTGTCGCCAACGCGTCGTTGCTGGTCATTGCGCCCATGGCGCTTGGCGGCTGGCTCGCATCGCGCCGGGTGGCTGACACGCTGGCCTTCAGGGTCACCCGAATGGACGCCAGCGAAGGACTGGGCGGCAATCTGGTGACGGCCGCGCTCGTTGTCATCGCCTCGCGCTTCGGCATGCCGGTGTCGACCACGCACGTGAGCACCGGCGCCTTGTTCGGCATCGCACTGGAAAACCGCGGCGGGCACTGGCTGGTGATCCGCAACATTCTCCTGGCCTGGCTCGGCACGCTGCCGCTCGCGGCCGTGCTCGCCTATCTCGCCCACCTCTTGATTTCCTGACCGAGAAACCCACCATGACCGACCAATCGACCATCGACAGCGTTCGCAACTACTACGGCCAGGTGCTGCAGTCGAGCAGAGACCTCAAGACCGGCGCCTGCTGTCCGGCAGAAGCCATGCCAGCGGGCTTGCGCGCGCTGCTGGACGACGTGCACCCCGAGGTCAAGAACCGCTTCTACGGTTGCGGCTCCCCGTTGCCGCCGGCGCTACAGGGCATGACGGTACTGGACCTGGGCTGCGGCGCCGGCAGGGACGTCTACCTGTTGTCAAAACTCGTGGGCGAACACGGGCGGGTGATCGGTGTCGACATGACGGCCGAGCAGCTCGAGGTGGCGCGCCGCCACCAGTCCTGGCACGCCGAGCGTTTCGGCCATGCCCGCTCCAATGTGGAATTCGTGGAAGGCTACATCGAGGACCTGGCCACGTGCGGCATCGCCGACGCCAGCGTGGACGTCGTGGTATCCAACTGCGTGCTGAATCTTTCGCCGGAGAAACATCGGGTCTTTTCCGAAATATTCCGCGTCCTCAAGCCCGGTGGCGAACTCTATTTTTCGGATGTGTTCGCCGACCGGCGGATTCCGGAGTCGCTACGTCGCGATCCGGTGTTGCTTGGCGAATGTCTCGGCGGCGCCCTGTACACCGAGGATTTCCGTCGGCTGATGCATCGTCTGGGGTGCGCCGACGTGCGCGTGGTTTCGCAAGCGCCGGTGCCGCTGTTCGACCCCGAGGTCGAAGCCTTGATCGGCATGGTCAATTTCCGCTCCATCACCATTCGCGCCTTCAAGATGGCGCTGGAGGATCGCTGCGAGGATTACGGCCAGGTCGCGACCTACCTGGGAACCATCGCCGAATTGCCCCACGCCTTCGTGCTCGATGACCACCATCGACTGGAAACCGGCAAGCCGATGCGCGTTTGCGGCAACACGTTCGACATGCTGGTCCACTCGCGCTATGCAGCGCATTTCAACGCGATTGGCGATGGAGCCGCGCACTACGGCTTGTTCGACTGCGCTCCCTCTCCATCTGCTGGCGTTGCTTGCACCGGCGCAGCTGGCTGCTGCTGATCGGCCATGCAGACTTCGCTTGCCATCGTCATTCCCGTCGGCCCCGGCGACAGCGCCTGGCATGGCCTGTTGCCGCAGTTGGAGGACGTGCCGGCCGACGAAATTGCCCTGGTGCTGCCGAGCGATCGGCCCGGCGAGCCGGTGCCCTTGACCGATCCGCGCCTGCTGATGGTGCTGTCTCCCGCCGGCCGCGCACGTCAGCTCAATGCCGGGGCGCGGGCCACCGAGTCGGAATGGCTCTGGTTCCTGCACGCCGATTCGCGCATCGACGCCGGAACCATTGCCGCCTTGCGTGCGTTCACCCGGGAAGACCGCGTGGCGCTGGGCTATTTCAACCTGCGCTTTCTCGATGACGGTCCCCGCTGGACGGCGATCAACGCCCTGGGCGCCCGATTTCGCAGCCGCTGGCTGGGCCTGCCCTTCGGCGACCAGGGATTTGTCATGCAACGCAGTGTGTACGAGGCGCTGGGCGGATTCGATGAGGCCATTCCAAGTGGCGAGGACCACGCAATGATCTGGCAGACACGAAAGCGCGGCATCGCCCTGCGCGCCCTGCCCGCGAACCTGCACACCAGCGCCAGGAAATATTCCGAACGCGGCTGGTGGCGTACCACCCGCGAACACCTGCAACTGACCTGGCGGCAAGCGTGTGCGTTTGCCCAGGCAGACGTCGCGCGATGAGCATCGGCCTGGGAATATTCGTCAAGACGCCGGCGCTGTCGCCGGTCAAGACGCGGCTGGCCAGCGACGTCGGGCAGTTGCGCGCCGAGGCGTTCTACCTGTCGTCGGCCGAGGCGGTGGCGTCGGTTGCACAACAGCTGCCGCCGCGAATGGAACTCCGTACGTATTGGGCCGTCGCCGAGAAACAGGCACTGGACGGCGCGGCCTGGATCGACCTGCCGC
>JBAZBG010000371.1:0-3375 GCA_041671585.1 Arenimonas sp.
GCATCCTCGACGCCTGCGGCTTCGACCGCCAGGCCGATCACGCGCAATTCGTGGCGCTGGAGCTGATGATCGCCGGCAGCACCTTCGATTCCCACCCCACCGTGCTGCCCGACCCGCAGACCGAGGAACTGCCGGGCCTGGCCGGGGGCGCCTTGGCCCGCGGCCTGGCGCTGTGGCTGGACAGCAGCCTGCCGCGCTGGCGCGAAAACTCCGAGGCCCGCCGCGGCGAGCGCCTGGCACGCCTTGCGGCCGACCTGGACACCGCCAACGTCGGCGAAGAATTCGTTCAGCTGTGCGAGACGGCGCTGCGCCTGTGTCGGGAGCGGGAGATGCGCGCCGGCCGGCGACTGGACAGCCCGCAATCGGCGATGCCCTGCCTGAGCTTTCTGGGCGTCGGCCAGGAATATTACTTCTATCAGCTGCACCGATTCAGTTCGCGCGAGGGCGAGCGCGTGTTCGGTCCCCAGAAGATGCTGAACGGGCCCCGGGTCCGGGACACCACGGCCGCCCTGGAGGCGCGTTTTTCCGAACAGCCGCCGGCCTCGGGCGATGCCGTCCTGAAAGCCTTTTCCGAGCTAACCGGCGCCGCCTAGGTCGCCGGCGGATGGCTTCGGGCCGGCGCCGCCGGTGTGCTGCCGGCGACACCGAGGCGCGGCGCTGGAATCGCTGGCCGCTGTGGCCGCGCTACAATGATCGGCTCACCCCAATGAAAATTGCCCCGTGAAAGAGCATTTGCGCGAACTCGTGGCCCAGTCCCTGCTCGACCTGCGCCGTCATGGCCGATTGCCGCAGGACCTGCCCACGCCCGACTACGTGATCGAACGCACCAGGTCGCGCGATCACGGCGACTACGCCACCAACATTGCCCTGCTGCTGGCCAAGGCGGCCGGCCTGCCGCCGCGCGAACTGGCCGAGGCGCTGGTGGCGAATTTCGGCGAAACGCAACATGTATCCAAGGTCGAGATCGCCGGCCCGGGTTTCATCAACTTCAAGATTTCGCAGCCGTGCCGACTGGCGACCATCCGCCGCGTGTTCGAACAGGGCGTCGAGTACGGCCGCCAGGAAACCGCGACGCGCGAGAAGATCACCGTCGAATTCGTTTCGGCCAATCCAAATGGTCCCCTGCACGTCGGCCATGGTCGTGGCGCTGCGTATGGCGCGTCCGTGGCCAACTTGCTGGAAGCCGTCGGGCACCAGGTGCAACGCGAGTATTACGTCAATGACGCCGGCCGGCAGATGGACATTCTTGCAGTCAGCGTCTGGCTGCGTTACCACGAGCTGAGCGGCATCAACGTCCGTTTTCCGGACAATGGCTACAAGGGCGATTACGTGTCCGAGATCGCCCGCAGCCTGCGCGCGAAGGAAGGCGACCGCCTGCGCCACAGCGCCATCGAGATCATCGACGGGCTGCCCGCCGACGAAACCCAGGGCGGCGACAAGGAACTGCATGTCGACGCGCTGATCGCGCGCGCGCGCAAGCTGCTCGGCGAAGCCGACTACCGCGTGGTGTTCGACGCCGGGCTGCAATGGTGTTTGGCCGATATCCGCAACGACCTGCTCGGTTTCGGCGTCGTCCACGACGGCTTCTTCTCCGAACGCTCGCTGACTACCGGCGGCTATGTGCAACGAGCCATCGATCGCCTGCGCGAGCAAGGCCACCTGTTCGAGCTCGACGGCGCCACCTGGTTTCGCGCCACCACCTTCGGCGACGACAAGGACCGCGTGGTCGTGCGCGAGAATGGGGCGGCGACGTATTTTGCGTCCGACCTGGGCTACCTGCTGTCGAAATTCGAACGCGGTTTCGAGCGGGCGCTGTACATCCTGGGCGCCGATCATCACGGCTACATCGCGCGCCTGAAGGCAGCGGCGCAGGGGCTTGGCCTTGATCCGGCGAAGATCGAGATCCAGCTGGTGCAGTTCGCCATCCTGTACCGCGGGGCGCAACGCGTGCAGATGTCGACGCGCGCCGGCAGCTTCGTCACCTTGCGCGAGTTGCGCGAGGAAGTCGGCACCGATGCCGCCCGCTTCTTCTACGTGATGCGTAGCAACGAGCAACACCTGGATTTCGACCTGGAGTTGGCCAAGAGCCATTCCAACGACAACCCGGTGTACTACATCCAGTACGCACACGCGCGCATCGCCAGCCTGTTCCGGCAACTGAAGGAAAAGCAGCTGAGCTATACCGACAGCGCCGCGCTGTCGGCGCGCAAGTTGCTGGTGGAAACCAGCGAAGACATCCTGCTGGTGGAGTTGATGCGTTTTCCGGAGATGATCGAGGCGGCGGCGGCAAATCGCGGCCCGCAGATCATCGCCCACTATTTGCGTGAGACGGCGGCGGCATTCCATGCGTTCTACAACGCGCAGCCGATCCTGACCGCCGACGAAGAACTGCGCAGCGCGCGCCTGGGCCTGTGCAAGGCCACGCAGCAGGTCCTGGCCAATGGCCTGGCGCTGCTCGGCGTCTCGGCGCCGGAGACCATGTGATGGCAAAACGTAGCAGGACGCAGGCCCGGCGTAGCGGGCGCAGCGGCATGCCGGGTTGGGCCTGGCTCGGGGTCGGCCTGTTGGTCGGCGGACTGGCGTTCGGGTACCTGCAGTTTCGCGACAAGTGGAGCCGGCCCGCCAGCGATCTACCGCAGCCCGATCCATCGGCGCAGGCGCCGGCGCCCAGTGGCGACAATGCCGTGCCGGAACCGGTCGAACGCCCGAAGCCGAAATACGATTTCTACACGCTGCTGCCGGAAAAGGAAGTAGTGATTCCCGACGCCGAACTCGATGCCGAGGCGCGCCGCGAGGCCGCCAAGGCACCGGCCGCTGCCGTCATCGATGCCAGCGCGGCGGACGTGACGTCCGCGCCCGAACCAGGCACCGCGCCCGCCGGCGGCCCTGCGCCAGCCGCCACGGCCAGCGACGGCCCGCGCTACCTGATCCAGGCTGGCGCCTTTCGCGGCAGCACCGAGGCGGAAGCACTGAAAGCGCAGATCGCCTTGACCGGCGAGATCGCCAGGGTCGAAGTGGCCGAGATCAACGGCACTACGGTGCACCGCGTGCGCATGGGGCCGTACCCGAACGCCAGTGCATTGGCCGCCGCCAAGCAGGCCCTGGCCAGCCACGGCATCACCGCGCAAGCGATCAAGGTGAAGTGAGTCGGGCAGACGCGCTTTGCCGCCTTCGCATTTGTTCCGACGGCGCTGCCGCGCAGTAGTCGAAGTTTTCAGTCGGCGCTGCCGCGCTTGAGCCGCAGTAATGCCGAAGTGTCTTCATCGCCAAAACCCAGCGCCATCAGCTCGGCGTAGTCGGCGATGGATTGCTCGATCACCGTGGCGCGAATGCCCGCGGCTTGCGCCATCTCGCGCACAATCAACAGATCTTTGT
>JBAZBG010000372.1:0-3372 GCA_041671585.1 Arenimonas sp.
GCGGCAGGTCGATCCAGGCCGCGCCGTCCAGTGCCTGTTTCTCGGCGACGGCCCAATACGTACGGAGTTCCATTCGCGGCGGCAGCTGTTGTGCAACCGACGCCACCGCCTCGGCCGACGACAGGTAAAACGCCTCGGCGCGCAACTGCCCGACGTCGCTGGCCAGCCGCGTCTTGACCGGCGACAGCGCCGGCGTCTTGACGAATATTCCCAGGCCGATGCTCATCGCGCGACGTCTGCCTGGGCAAACGCGCACGCTTGCCGCCAGGTCAGTTGCAGGTGTTCGCGGGTGGTACGCCACCAGCCGCGTTCGGAATATTTCCTGGCGCTGGTGTGCAGGTTCGCGGGCAGGGCGCGCAGGGCGATGCCGCGCCTTCGTGTCTGCCAGATCATTGCGTGGTCCTCGCCACTTGGAATGGCCTCATCGAATCCGCCCAGGGCCTCGTACACACTGCGTTGCATGACGAATCCCTGGTCGCCGAAGGGCAGGCCCAGCCAGCGGCTGCGAAATCGGGCGCCCAGGGCATTGATCGCCGTCCAGCGGGGACCGTCATCGAGAAAGCGCAGGTTGAAGTAGCCCAGCGCCACGCGCTCTTCCCGGGTGAACGCTCGCAACGCCGCGATGGTTCCGGCGTCGATGCGCGAATCCGCGTGCAGGAACCAAAGCCAGTCCGACTCGGTGGCCCGCGCCCCGGCATTGAGCTGACGTGCACGGCCGGCCGGAGACAGCACCACCAGCAGGCGCGGATCGGTCAGGGGCACCGGCTCGCCTGCCCACGCGCTCGGCAGCACCAGGGCAATCTCGTCGGCCGGCACATCGTTCAGCTGCGGCAACAGGCCATGCCAGGCGCTGTCGCCCGGACCGACGGGAATGACGATGGCAAGCGAAGTCTTCATGGTCGATCAGCAGCAGCCCGCCGCGCCGGTGCAAGCAGCGCCAGCCGACGAAGCGGGAGCGCAGTCGAACAAGCCGTAGTGCGCGGCTCCATCGCCAATCGCGTTGAAATGCGCCGCATAGCGCGAGTGGACCAGCATGTCGAACGTGTTGCCGCAAACGCGCATCGGTTTGCCGGTTTCCAGTCGATGGTGGTCATCGAGCACGAAGGCGTGGGGCAATTCGGCGATGGTTCCCAGGTAGGTCGCGACCTGGCCGTAATCCTCGCAGCGGTCCTCCAGCGCCATCTTGAAGGCGCGAATGGTGATGGATCGGAAATTGACCATGCCGATCAGGGCTTCGACCTCGGGGTCGAACAGCGGCACCGGCGCTTGCGAAACCACGCGCACGTCGGCGCACCCCAGACGATGCATCAAGCGACGGAAATCCTCGGTGTACAGGGCGCCGCCGAGACACTCGCCAAGCAACACCGGATCGCGACGTAGCGACTCCGGAATCCGCCGGTCGGCGAACACATCCGAAAAATAGAGTTCGCCACCGGGCTTGAGGACGCGGAAGATTTCGGAAAAAACCCGATGCTTCTCCGGCGAAAGATTCAACACGCAGTTGGATACCACGACGTCCACGCTGGCGTCGGCGATGCCGCAGGTGGCCAGGTCCTCGATGTAGCCTTCCACGAATTCCACGTTGGAGCGGGCATGGCCGAAGCGCTCGGCGTGCCAGGACTGGTGGCGGCGCGCCACCTCGAGCTGCTCGGCCGTCATGTCGACACCGATCACCCGTCCGTGTTCGCCCACGAGTTTGGACAACAGGTAGACGTCCCTGCCGGCGCCGCAGCCCAGGTCCAGTACCGTCATGCCCTGTAGCGCCGGCGGCAGCGGGGAGCCGCACCCGTAGAAGCGGTTCTTGACCTCGGGGTGCACGTCGTCCAGCAGCGCGCGCAAGCCCGCTGGCATGGCTTCTGCCGGACAGCAGGCGCCGGTCTTGAGGTCGCTGCTCGACTGCAGCACCTGGCCGTAGTAGTTGCGAACGCTGTCGATGGTCGATTGGTCGGTCATGGTGCGATTCCTCGGTCAGGAAATGAAAAGGTGGGCGAGATAGGCCAGCACGGCCGCGAGCGGCAGCGTGCCGAGCCAGGCCAGGAGAATGTTGCGGATCACCAGCCAGTGGCCGCCGCGGTTTTCCAGTGCGATGCCGAACAAGGCGCCGGTGCTCACGTGCGTGGTCGACACCGGCATGCCGAAGCGGGAAGCAATCACCACCAGCGCGGCGGTCACCAGATTGCCGCCCAGTCCTTCGCTGGCGTCCATCCGGGTGACCCTGAAGGCCAGCGTGTCGGCCACCCGACGCGATGCCAGCCAACCGCCAAGCGCCATGGGAACAATGACCAGCAGCGTCGCATTGCCAACGCCGACGGTGCCGGCGGCGAACAGCAGGGCGGCAATCTTCGGCGTGTCGTTCAAACCACGGGCAAAGCTCACTGCCGCGGCGCTGAACAGGTGCGACCGGTCAAGCCACGTCGAGGCACTGATTACCCGCGCCGTACGCCCGGGCGCCGGCTGACACTCGGCTTGCGACGGAGTGCCGAAGGTGATCGTGGTACTTGCAAACGCGAGCGCCGTGCTTTCCGGAACCAGCTCGGGTTCGACGTCGACGCACACGCAGGCCGCCGCAGCACGTCGGCGGCGCAGCCAGGGCACGATGCTCACGGCAAAGAGCATCGCGACCAACGGCGAGACGACCAGCGGCAGCAGCATGGCCTTGGACGCCGCCAAATAACTGACGTTGGCCGCGTCCGCCGCAAGGCCAGCGCCGAGCAGGCCGCCGAGCAAGGCATGGGTGGTGGAAAGCGGCAATCCGAGCCGGGTGCCGAGGCCGATGGTCAGCGCCGCGCCCAGGCCCACCGCCTGCAGGAATGGCAAGGATGCCGTCAGTTCGGAAGCAACGATGCCCTTGCCGCTGAACGCGGCCAGCAGGCCGTTGGCCAGGAAGATCGAAGCGACGCCGCCAAGGGCCGTGGCCAGCGTGGCCAGGGCAATGGCCGGCCGATAGCCAATAATGCCCGAGCCGATCAAGGTCGCTGCGCCCTTGACGTTGTCGTTGGCGCCGTTGGCCGCGGCCAGCAACATAGTGATCAGGGCAATCAATATCAGGCTCATCGCGCAAACTCCTGCAAAGAAAGATTCAGCAAGTGGTTCATGACTCAGCTCCGCCGCCAGGCAAAGAACCGCTCAGCCATGCGCAACGCGGCCGCCGGTGCATGCGCGCGCTTCCACGCGCCCGCGGCGTACTTGTTCGCTTCGCTCATGGTTGGGTAGGTGTGGATGGTTGCCAGCAATTTGTTGAGCCCAATGCCGTGCTTCATGGCCAGTACGAATTCGGCCAGCAGGTCCGCCGCGTGGTCACCGACGATCAGCGCGCCGAGGATCCGATCGCGACCCGGCGCCGTAAGCACTTTGACGAACTCGCGACCACAC
>JBAZBG010000373.1:0-3367 GCA_041671585.1 Arenimonas sp.
TGCCGTCGAAGTTCTGCTCGATCGCCGCGGCGACGATGCGGCTGACGCCGATGCCGTAGCAACCCATGTACATCACCTGCGCCTTGCCTTCGGCATCGAGCACGGTGGCGCCCATGGCTTCGGCGTATTTCTGGCCGAGCTGGAACACATGACCGACTTCGATACCGCGCGCGATCGACAGCTTGCCGCGGCCGTCCGGCGAGGCGTCGCCTTCGACGACGGTGCGGATGTCGGCGACGCAATCGGGTTCGGGCAAGTCGCGGCCCCAGTTGACGCCGGCCAGGTGGAAACCTTTTTCGTTGGCGCCGACGACGAAATCGGCCATCGCGGCGACACTGCGGTCGGCGATCACGAACACTTTTTCGCGCGTGTTGATCGGACCGAGGAAGCCGGGCTCGCTGCCGAGGTGTTTGAGGATTTCCGCTTCGTTCGCCAACCGGTATTCGGCCAGGCCGGGCTGCTTGGCCAGCTTGACCTCGTTGACCATGTGGTCGCCGCGCACCAGCGCGAGCACGAATCCTTGTTCGCCGACCAGGGCGACCGACTTTACCGTGCGCGCCAGGTCGATCTCCAGCAGCTTGGCGACTTCCTCGCAGGTGCGTTGCCACGGCGTGGCGACCTTGCGCAGCGTTTCGGACGCTTGCGCGCGTCCGCCGGGCGGTGCGATCGCCTCGGCCATTTCGGTATTCGCCGCGTAATCGGAACCATCGGAGAACGCGATCGCGTCTTCACCGGAATCGGCCAGCACGTGGAATTCGTGCGAGGCGCTGCCGCCGATCGCGCCGGTGTCGGCGGCTACCGCGCGGAAGCGCAGGCCCAGGCGCGTGAAGATGCGCGAGTACGCGTCATACATCGCCTGGTAGGTTTCGGCCATGGATTCCGGGTTGAGATGGAATGAATAGGCGTCCTTCATCAGGAACTCGCGGGCGCGCATGACGCCGAAGCGCGGGCGGATCTCGTCGCGGAACTTGGTCTGGATCTGGTAGAAATTCAGCGGCAGCTGTTTGTAGCTGCGCAGTTCCTGCCGGGCGAAGTCGGTGATGACTTCCTCGTGGGTCGGGCCGTAGGCGTATTCGGCTTCCTTGCGGTCCTTGATCTTGAGCAGCTGGCCGCCGAATTTTTCCCAGCGGCCGGTTTCTTCCCAGAGTTCGCGCGGCTGGATCGAGGGCATCAGCATCTCGATGGCGCCGGCGCGGTTCATTTCCTCGCGCACGATGCCTTCGACCTTGCGCAGCACGCGCAGCCCCAGGGGCGACCAGGTGTACAGGCCGGAAGCGAGCTTGCGGATCATGCCCGCGCGCAGCATCAGCCGGTGGCTGACGATTTCGGCGTCGCCGGGGGTTTCTTTCGAGGTGTGCAGATGAAATCGGGACAGGCGCATCGGGCGGGCTTCAGGCGGCAAAGAGCGCCATTGTACCGGGCAAGGCCCTTATTTCGCTGGCTCGGGCGCCGGCTCCGACATCGGGATCACGTTGACGTCTTCCTGCATTTTCACCACTTCGTACTTGCGGCCCTTCGGCGGCTGGTCGGTCAGCTGCAACACACCGTTGGCATCGCGCCAGCGGTATAGCTTGGGCTCCGCCGCGGCTCGCGCCGCCTCGACCCGAGCCATCTTCTGCTCGGCGGTCTCGTAGCCCGGATGCCCGAGCAACCACCAGCCGGCGCCGCCCCCCAGAACCAGACCCGCCAGTACCGCATGAGCAACACGCATCAGGCACCTCGGCGCTAGTGTCGCGTGCGGCAGGATGCCGGCAGCGACCTGCATGACTGCGTTCTAACCCGCGCGCCGCGGGCTGGCAAGTGGCTCGGCAGCGGCTACACTGCCCGAATGGAACCCCTCGAAGCCGCCCCGCGCCCGCGTAACCGGCACATCTACCTGCTGCCGAACCTGCTGACCACCTGCGGCTTGTTTTCCGGCTTCTACGCCATCCTCGCGGCGGCGAGCGGTCATTTCGAACACGCCTGCGTCGCGGTATTCGTCGCCGGCGTATTCGATGGCGTCGACGGCCGTGTGGCGCGGATGACCGGAACCAGCAGCGAATTCGGCGTGCAATACGATTCGCTCGCCGACCTGGTCAGCTTCGGGATGGCGCCGGCCCTGGTGATGTACCACTGGGCGCTGGTCGGCATGCGTGCGGATGGGCCGCTGGCGGCCAAGCTCGGCTGGGCGGCGGCCTTTCTTTACGTCGCCTGTGCAGCGCTGCGCCTGGCCCGGTTCAATACCCAGGTGGGCGTCATCGACAAGCGTTGGTTCATCGGCTTGAACAGCCCGTCCTCGGCGGCGGTGATGATGGCCTTTGTCTGGACGATGAACGATTTCGGCTATAGCGGCGAGAGCTTGCGCTACCTGGCCACTGGCTTGACCGTGGCCTGCGGCTTGCTGATGGTCAGCCGGATCCGCTACACCAGTTTCAAGGGCGAGAGGAACAAGGAACGCGTGCCGTTCTGGGTGATGCTGTTGATCGTCGGCTTCCTGGTCGCGTTGCTCATCGATCCGCCGCGCGTCCTGCTCACCGTTGCCGGCGCCTACGCCGTGTCCGGCCCGGTGCATTGGTTGTGGCAAAAGATCCGTCCCAAGCAGCCCGCCGCATGAACTGGAGCGCCGAACAACAGGGCATGCTCAGCGCCATGGGTTACCAGCTGCTGGTGCGCGCGCCGACGGCGGCGGCACAGCTCGCGGATGGTGCGACGGGCGTGGGATCGGCGGCTGCCGAATCGGGGGCCGGGAATAGCGCGGGCGTGGCGGATCATCCCGCGCTGCGTCAGGCGCTGCGCCGCGCCGCGGGCGACCAGGACGTTTCCGGTCTGATCCACGACCTGGAGCGCCTGCGCCGCGAGCCGGCGCTCAAGCGCGCGCTGTGGCCGCAGCTGCGGGCCCTGCGCCGGAGCCATTGAAGTGAATGCCCTGGTCTCGGACGCCTCGCAAATCCGCGCCATGCGCCAGGCGGATATCGACGCGGTGTCGGCGATCGAACAACGCGCCTACGCGTTTCCGTGGACGCCCGGAATATTTCGCGACTGCCTGCGCGTGGGCCACGAGTGCTGGGTGCTCGACTGCCGGGTCGGCATCATCGGTTACGGCGTGCTCAGTTGCGCGGCCGGCGAGGCGCACGTGCTCAACGTCTGCGTCGCGCCCGAACACCAGGGCCACGGTCACGGCCGACGCCTGTTGCGCCGCCTGATCGACATCGCCCGCTGGCACATGACCGATCGCGTGTTCCTGGAAGTGCGCCCGTCCAATCCGGGCGCCATCGCCTTGTACGACAGCGAAGGCTTCAACGAAATCGGTCGCCGCCCGAATTACTATCCGGCGCCGAAAGGCCGCGAAGACGCCATCGTCATGGCGCGCGAACTGCTGCCCCCGGAA
>JBAZBG010000374.1:0-996 GCA_041671585.1 Arenimonas sp.
GGAATGACGTTGTTGGCGCCAGTGCCCGAATGGATGTTGGATATCTGGAAACTGGACGGTGGAAATTCCCTTTCCCCTGTTCTCGGATAACCCTCGTCCCACTGCCGCGCGCACAGTTCGGCCAGGGCAGGCATCGCCTGGTGGATTGGATTGCGCGCCTTCTCCGGATACGCCACGTGGCCCTGGATGCCCTTCACGGTCAGCGTGCCCGACAGCGTGCCGCGCCGTCCCACGCGCAGCAGGTCGCCGAGTTTTTCCTTCGACGAGGGCTCGCCGGTCAGGCAATAGTCGATGCGCTGGCCGATTTCGCGGAAATGTTCGGCAACCCGGCGTACGCCATCGTCGGCGTCGCCCTCCTCGTCCGAGGTCAGCAGGATCGCCACCGTGCCGCGGTGATCCGGGTACGCGGCGACGAATTCTTCCAGCGCAATGACGAACGCGGCAACGCTACCTTTCATGTCGGCGGCACCGCGGCCATACAGGAAGCCATCGCGAATGGTCGGCACGAACGGCGCGCTGGTCCATTGTTCCGCCGGCCCGGTCGGCACGACGTCCGTGTGGCCGAGAAACACCAGCACCGGCGAACCGCTGCCGTGGGTCGCCCACAAGTTTTTTACCGGCCCGAACGGCAAATGCTCGATCTGAAATCCCGACTGCTGCAGCCGATCGGCGACCAGATTCTGGCAACCGGCATCGGCGGGCGTGATCGAGTCTCGGGAGATCAACGATTCGGCCAGGCTCAGCACATCGCTCATGATTTGATTCCGAATTTCTGCTTGAAGCCATTATCGGTGAAGCCGACACTGACGGCGCCATCATCGGCTACCAGCACCGGTCGTTTGACCAGGGCCGGATATTCCTTGATAAGCAAGGTCCATTCCGGATCCGAGCCCGGCGTCTTGCGCGATTCGGGCAGCGTGCGCCAGGTGGTCGACGCCCGATTGATCAATTTGTCCCAGCCGCCCAGTTGGGCGGTCCAGGATTTCAAGGTTTCCG
>JBAZBG010000374.1:1006-3366 GCA_041671585.1 Arenimonas sp.
GTTGCGCACGGTAATCGACGAATTCGTGCTCGATGCCGAAGCGCGCAAGCCAGTTGCGCGCCTTTCGGCAGGTGTCGCACGTGTCCAGTCCATAAACAGTCGTCATTGTTGCGCGCCGATGGAAATGCCCGCCGGAGACATCACTTTCCCTGCTTGGCGCCCGCCGCCTTCGCGCCGCCAAGATGAGTTGCCAGGAATTCCAGTAGCTTTACGTAGTACGCGCGGCGGTTGGCTTCGACGTAGAAGCCGTGGCCTTCGTGCGCGACGTACTGCGTTTCCACCGATCCGCCCGCACTGCGCAATGCCTTCTCCATCTTCTTGGAATGTGCAATCGGCGCCACCTCGTCCTCCTCGCCTGCGACCAGCAGGACGGGCGCCTTGATCCGATCAGCCTGGTTAGTGGGAGAGTTCGACGCGAGCATCGCACCTTCCCCGATCCACTCCTTGAACCACGTGTCGGTCGACCGGCGGTTGCCCTTGCCGTCTGCCACCATCATTGGGAGGTCGTAGACGCCAACATAGCCCACGGCACACCGGTACAGGTTTGGCTCTTTGGCGGCGCCGGTCAAGGCGGCGAAGGCGCCGTAGCTTCCCCCGTAGATGCAGATGCGCCCTGCATCCGCAATTCCTTGCGCAATCGCCCAACGCGTGGCGTCGGTCAGGTCGTCTTGCATCTTCGCGCCCCACTCATGCGCGCCGGCGTGGTAGAAGGCGCGACCATAGTTGCCCGAACCGCGGAAGTTGACCTGCAGGACTGCATAGCCCGCTTTGGCAAGTAGCTGGGCGTCGTCATCAAACGTCCATGTGTCAAAGATACCGAAGGGTCCACCGTGAACCATGACTATGGTCGGCAGATTCTTGCCCGAAGAACCTTGGGGCAAAGTCAGGTAGCCGTGCAAATCCAACCCGTCCCGCGACTTCAGGTCGATCGGCTTGACCTCGGCCGACGTCGCCGGATCTATCTCGCGGCGCGCGCTGAACAGAAGCTTGGCGGTTTTTTCGACCGTGTCGAACAGGAAGAAATCGCCCGGGCTTCCCGCGCTTTCGGTTTGGACAATCGCCAGCTTGCCGTCCTTGGTGGTCGAGGTCACGTATACCGTCTGGCCCTTGAAGGCCGCCTCCAGGCTGCGTTGCAGTCGGGCTTCACGCGAGGTCTTGTCAAAGAAAGCCGTCCGTGGGATGCCCTCCAGGAACCGGGCGCCCATCGGCGTGGCTCCGGCATCGTACGAATAGATGATCGATGACGGATCGGATTTCGGATCGCGCATCACGTCGGTGCGGGCCTTGGTCGCTGGGTCGAGAGCGACGATGGAATCGGTGCCCGCCTTCTGCTCGGATTGCAGGTAAGCAATCTTGTTGTCGCTCGAAAAACCGATCGGAATCTCAATCCGCCCGGTTGTTGCCTCGTCGTTGATCAGCTCCCACTCGCCATCGTTCCCGCTGCGCAGGTAAAGCTTGGAGAAATTGTCGGCACCGTGGCCCGTGGAGAATCGCACTACGCCGGAGCTGTCTGTATAGAAAGAGGCGTTGTCGACCGGAGCACGCACGATCAACTTGCGCTTGCCCGAGTAAACATCCAGGAGCTCGGCACGATTATTCAAGTCATTGCCGACAGGGATGGCAGTAATGACCACCCACTGATCGTCCGCGGGAAGATCATCAACCATATTGGCGAAGATCTTCTCCTCCTTCTTGATGTTGCCGCGGCCAGAGAGCGAACTGACTACGACGCGCTGGCCGACCAGCAGCTCGGAGAATCCGCTTTTTGCGTCGACCGAAAAAAGTTCGCCGTACGACCGCGGCTGGTCGAGCATTCCGATCTTTTCGTACACGTCGAATACGATCCGGTCCGGACCGACCCAGGAAAAATTCCCGACATGGCGGTTTTTGCCAAGGTTCACGCCGCCCGTGGGCTTGTTGGTGGTACGGCTGATGATCAACAGCCCGGTCCGATCTTCGGACGGAACCGTTGCTGCGTAGTACGCGCCCGTGGGCGAAATCGTGATATTCGTGAAGGCGTCCTTTTTCAGGAACGCTTCGAGTTCCACTTGCGCCACGACCGGCATGCAGACGAACAACAGCCCAGCTACCGCCGCGCGAACTGCCCGCAAGCTCAATAATCCTGGCGCGCATGCTCCAGACGAACGCGTCGAGCCGTTGCAAACATTCATTCCACTGATCCCCTTAGAAGTTCATTCACAGATGTCTTGCTGCGCGTCTTCGCGTCGACCTGCTTGACGATAACTGCGCAGTATAACGAGTACTTGCCGTCGGCCGACGGCAAGGAGCCTGATACCACGACGCTGCCCGCGGGCACGCGCCCATAGGAAATTTCACCGGTGGCGCGGTTGTAGATGCCT
>JBAZBG010000375.1:0-3363 GCA_041671585.1 Arenimonas sp.
TGCCTGCGCGCCTGGATGCCGGAGCTGGAACTACCCGATCTTGCCGACGCGGCGTTGCTGGCCACGCGCCAGCACTGGCTGCAGCCCGCGCTGCGCGGCAAGACACGGCTGGATGCCTTGAGCGAAACCGAACTCGGCGACGCCCTGAAATCGCAGCTGGAGTGGAGCCAACGCAGCAAGCTCGACGCGCTGGCGCCGCGGACGATCAGCGTGCCCTCGGGCATGGAGCGCAACATCAGCTATCAGCACGGTCACGCGCCGGTGTTGGCGGTCAAGCTGCAGGAATTGTTCGGACTGGCCGACACGCCGCGCATCTGCGACGGTCGCGTGCCGCTGACCTTGCATCTGCTGTCGCCGGGCGGCAAGCCACTGCAGGTTACCCAGGATTTGAAGGGCTTTTGGGATCGCACTTACCCGGAGGTCAAGAAGGAGATGAAAGGGCGTTACCCGCGCCATCCCTGGCCGGACGATCCCTGGGCGGCGACACCCACGCACCGCGCAAAGCCGCGCGGCACCTGAGCCGGCGGCCGTTCACGACGATCGCATCAAGGCCACCGGATAGAGAAGGTTCATCTGCGCTGCGGTAATGTGATTACTCAGACTGCGTCGCCCAGTCACTAACCGCGCATGGGAAGCAAACTCATGAACATCCAGACAGAAAAAATGTTGAGCACCAGTTGGAACATGGTGCGTGACGCCGGCTCCGCCGTGTCGGACGCCGCGGTCAATAGCCGGGTCGGCACCAGCCTTGCCCGCAACTTGCCGCGCGTGAAGGACGTGGTCTCGATCGGCGCCGGCCTGGCGCTGGCCCGGCAAGGCACACGCGTTGCCGTCACCGCCATTCGCCGGCATCCGGTCGCCGCCATCGCCGGTGCCGTGGCCCTGGCCGGACTCGGTTTCGCACTGGCGATTGCCAGCCGGCGCAAGCGCGAGCGGGAAGAAGGCACTGGCGCGCGTTCATCGAAGCGCCTGACGGCCAAGAACATGCGCAGTAACGGCAGCAAGGGCACGGCAAGCAAAGTCGTCGCCCGCACCTCACGCACGCGCAAGTCGAAAGACAGCACCACCGCGCATTAGTCGCGGCGACCGGCCAGTAGCGTCAGCGGCCACTGCACGACGCGCGCCGCCTGCGGATCACCCCAGGCGGCGCTCATCGCCGGCGCGATTTCGGCAACGGCATCGCGGCCGGTGCGCTCGAGATAACGCTGGCTGGCCGACCAGCTACGCAGGTAATCCAGATACTGCGAAAGCTCCCAGCGGCAGCGCATTTCGAATGCCGGGGCCGCTAACGGCGCAAAGGGAAACGGCAGATCGCGATAGCGGTTGATCACATGTTCGCGACCCGCCGGCCAATCCGCCTCCAGGCGCCGGTCGTGCAATTCATCGAACACCGCATCGACCTCGACGCTGACCCGCGATTCGGCGTAACTCCACAACGCAATCACGCCGCCGGGCTTCAGTACGCGGCTGGCTTCAGCACAAAAGCGCGCGTGATCGAACCAGTGGTAGGCCTGCGCCACCGTGACCAGGTCGGCGCTGTCCGACGCCAGGCTGCAGTGCTCGGCCGGTTCCACCGCATAGCGCACGCGCGGATGCGCCGTGGCGCTGGCGATCTGCGCCGCACTCGGGTCGCTGGCGTGCACTGCGGCGAAATGCGCGGCCAGCGCCACACTTGCCTGACCGTTGCCGCAGCCGGCGTCCCAGGCCTGCGCATGGCTGCGGCACTGCGCCGACAACCAGGCGAACAACTGCGGTGGATAACCGGGCCGCGCGTCGGCATAGGCCGAGGCGTGGCCGGAGAAGTGATCCTTGAACGGCGTGCTCACGGTCCTCGCTTGTCGCTTCAGTGCGTGCTCGCCTGCGCCTGGATCCACGCCTCCGTCCGCCGCTCCAGCACCGGCAGCGGCAACGCGCCAGCGCCAAGCACCGCGCCGTGAAAGGCGCGCAGATCGAAACGCTCGCCCAATCGGGCGCGCGCCTTCGCGCGCAATTCGCTGATCTTCAACTGGCCGATCTTGTAGGCGAGCGCCTGTCCGGGCGTGGCCAGGTAGCGGTCGATCTCGTTGACGATGTCGTTGTCCGACTTGGGTGCGTTGGCCTTGAAGTAATCGATCGCCTGCTGCCGGCTCAGTCCCTGACTATGCAGGCCGGTGTCGACGACCAGGCGCACTGCGCGCCACATCTCGTAGGTCAGCTGGCCCATGCGGTCATAAGGATCCGCGTACAGGTCCATGTCGTAACCCAACTGTTCGGCATACAGCGCCCAGCCTTCGACGTAGGCGGTGAAGCCGGCCTGGCGGCGGAACATCGGTTGTTCGGGCAACTCGTTGGCCAGCGAGATCTGCAGGTGATGGCCGGGCACGGCTTCGTGCAGCGTGAGCGGCAGCATTTCCCAGATCAGCCGGGTTTCCGGCTTGTACAGATTGACGTAGTAGTGGCCGGCGCGACGGCCGTCGACCGAGCCGGGACTGTAGTACGCGGTCGTGGTGTCAGGCGCCAGGTTGTCCGGGATCGGAACCACGCCGTAAGGCGCGCGCGGCAACAGGCCGAACACGCGCGTGAGTTCGGGGTCGACCCGCTTGGCCAGCGCGCGATAGGCCGTGAGCAAGTGCTCGCGGTTCTCGTAATGGAATTTCGGATCGTTGCGCAGGTGAGTGAAGAATGCCGGCAGGTCGCCCTTGAAGCCGACTTCGACGCGAATCTTTTCCATCTCGCCGCGAATGCGCGCCACTTCCTGCAAACCGAGCGCGTGGATCTGCGCCGCGCTCATGTCCGTGGTCGTGTAGTGCCGCGCCAGGTAGTCGTAATACGCCTTGCCGTCCGGCAACTCGCCGGCGGCCGCCGAATCGCGGGTGGCCGGCAGGTATTGCTCGTTGAAGAATTTCTGAAAACGTTGCAGTGCGGGCGTCACCACGTCCGCGATCGCCGCCGACGCCTGTGCGCGCAGCTGTGCCTGCTCGCTGGCGCCGATATTCGCGGACAGGGTCTTGAACGGCGCGTAATAGGCGCTGTCCTCGGGCCTGGCCGTGATCTGCGCGGCGATCTGCGCCGGCACGCGTTGCATGATCGCCTTCGGCGGCACCCAGCCGCTGGTCATGCCCAGGCGCAGCAGCGCGATGTTCTGGTCGGTGTAGGCGCCATAGGCGCGCAGCCGCGCGATCCAGTCCGCATAGTCCTTGCCGCGCTCGAAGCGCAACACCTGCAGCATGTCGTCGGCCAGGGTATGCGCGCCGCCTTGCTGGGTCACCGCCAGCCGTTCGCTGGGAAACTGAAAACCGGCGATGCTGTCGTCGAGGTCGCCCAGGTAGATGTCGTAGTTCAGCTGGTCGGCTTCGGACAACTGCTTGCGATCGATGGCCAGCA
>JBAZBG010000376.1:0-3359 GCA_041671585.1 Arenimonas sp.
GCTGTTCCTGCTGGCTTTGCTGCCGCTCGTCGCGCAAGCGGAGACGCTGCGCGGCACGCCCTTGCTGCGCCGCTATCTTCCCGAGGATTACAACGCCACTCCCCAGCACTGGTCGATCGCCACGGACGACGAGGGTCGCTTGTTCGTCGGCAACAGCGAAGGCGTACTGCGCTACGACGGCGAAACCTGGAGCCTGATCGAGCTGCCGGGCAAGCGGCTGGGCCGCGACGTCGTGGTCGGACGGGATTCGCGCATCTACGTCGCCAGCTACGACACGTTTGGCTGGTTGCAGACCACCGACGACGGCGAGACCGTCTATCGCGAATTATTGACGGCCGTCGGGCTGAAGGGTCGCGATCGCGAAGTCGGCGACGTCTGGCAAATCGTGGTCACCGACCAGGGTGTTTACTTCCGTGGCGAGAAGGCGCTGCACTTCCTCAGCTACGACCACAAGACCGTCATGCACTGGTCGCTGGGCGAGAATCAACGCAGTTTTTTTGCCGACGGCGAACAGCTTTACGCGCGCATCGATGGCGTCGGTTTTTGCCGCTTTGTCGATGGCCGTTTCGTACTCGAGCCAGGCGGCGAAGTTTTTGCCCAGCAAAGCCTGCCCGGCGTCATCAACCAGCCCGGTTGGCGCTTGCTGGTCAGCGACAACGGCTTCTACCGCTCCGATGCCAAGGGCATACAGCCGATGCCCAACGGTGCGGGCGCCGAACTGCGCGACAGCCGCGCGTACTCGGTGTTGCCCCTGGCAGACGGCAGTTTCGTGGTCGGTACCCTGAAGGGCGAAGTGTTCCGCTACGGCGCGGACTATCGTCTGCGCGAGCGGGTCAGCCTGGGCAGCTTCGCCATCGTTGCCATGGGCAGCGATCGCGAGGGCGGTCTGTGGGCCGCTACCGAAGGCGATCTGGTCCGGATGTCGCTGCCCTCGCCGTGGTCGTTCATCGGCGCCAAGCAGGGCCTGGAAGGCACCGTGTTCGACTTCGAATGGCACGACGGCGCACTCTGGCTGGGCACCACGCGCGGCATCGTGCGCATGAGCTCGGGCGTGCACGGCAAGATCGAGACCGAACTGAAACCCTGGATCGAACTTGAGGGCCTTGCGCTGATCGGAACCGACAGCGGGCTGCTGATCGGCCACCGCAACGGCCTGCTGGCGCTCGATCCCGGGACCACGACACCGCGCGTGCTGATGGAAGCCGAAGCCGAGAGCGTATTCGAGCTGCTGGTCTCCAAGTTAAACCCGGACCGCATCTACGGCCTGGCCGACCAACACTTGTTCGTCATCGACCGGATCAAGGGCCGCTGGCAGCTTGGATTCGCCCTGCCGCTCGACGGCGCCAGCGCGGCGGTCTTGCTCGAAACCGGTCCCGACGAATTGTGGTTCGGCGATTCGCGCGGCGGTCCTCAGCGCTGGACGCTGGACGTGGCCGGGCAGAAGTTGTTGCGCAAGGAAGTGTTCGGCGCCAAGCAAGGATTGGAGCTGGACCCGGCGTCCGGCAGCAACCTGTTCTACATCGATGACCAGGTACACGTGGTCAGCGGCACGCGAGGCTTCCGCTTCGACGGCACGCGTTTCATTCCCGACACCGGACCGCCGTTCACGCTGGTCGACCAACCCAACGAACTGGTGGTCGAACAAACACCGCTCGGCGCCTACGCCTTCAGCCGCCGGCAACTGTGGTTCCGCCCGGCCAAACAGAATGCCTGGCAGCCCCTGCACCTGGGCTCGCACCTGGCCGCCGGCTACAACCGGTTGCGCTACAACCACGATGGTGTGCTGCGGGTGTCGACCTGGAGCGGCCTGCTGCAATTCAATCCGGCCGAAAAGCAGCCGGCGCTGGCGCCGCTGGCGCTCGGCTTCGAGCTGATCACCGCCGAAAGTCCGGACGGCCAGGAGCTGCGCCGCCTGCCCGTGGTCGGCCAGTCCACACCGGTGGAAATTCCGTCGGGCTATCGCCTGCATTTCCGCTACGGCATGGTCAGCATGGATAGCGGCCTGGAGTTCCGCTACCGGCTCAACGGCTCCGGATTACCGGAGGACTGGAGCAACTGGACTGACCGTGATTTGTATATCCGCGCGATTACTCCAGGCGACTACCTGTTGCAGGTCGAGGCGCGCACGCGCAGCGGCCGCGCCGCGGCGCCGACCAGTTATCGCTATCGCATCCTGCCGCGCTGGCACGAGCGTTGGTGGGTGCGCCTGATCGGCGTGCTGGTCCTGCTCGGGCTGATCGCGCTGTTGGTGCAGGAATTCGTGCGTCGACGCACCGAACGCTACGTGGAAACCAACCGCAAGCTCGAAGCGCGCATCGGCGAGCGCACGCACGAGCTGGAAGCGGTCAATCGCAAGCTGGCCGAGCTCGCCACCGAAGATGCGCTCACCGGCGTTGCCAATCGGCGCGCGCTGGAAAACGGCTTGCAGCGCGAGTGGTATCGCTGCCTGGACCAACGGCGACCGCTATCGGCGCTGATGATCGACGTCGATCACTTCAAGCGCTACAACGACGCCCACGGCCATCTGGAAGGCGACGTGCTATTGCGCACGATCGCCCAACACCTGTACGCGCAGCACGATCCGAAACGGGAGCTGCTGGCGCGTTACGGTGGTGAAGAATTCGCGCTGCTGTTGCCAGGCGTGCACCAGGATGAAGCCGTGCGTCGCGCCGAGAAGATTCGCGTGGCCATGCAGGAACACATCGGCGAAACCACGATCAGCATCGGCGTTGCCGGCTTCGTGCCGACCATGCAGGGTGATTCGATGAATCTGTTGCGGCGTGCCGACGCGGCCTTGTACCGGGCCAAACGCGCCGGCCGCAACCGCGTCGAAGGCGATGCCGACCCGCCGCCCTGATTTCAGGCTTGCGGATCGACCGGGTTGGACTGGGCGGCGGCTTTC
The DNA here is from genome assembly GCA_041671585.1 of Arenimonas sp. Classification (GTDB taxonomy): domain Bacteria; phylum Pseudomonadota; class Gammaproteobacteria; order Xanthomonadales; family Xanthomonadaceae; genus Arenimonas. The sequence goes on from JBAZBG010000376.1 coordinate 2,903, forward strand.
CGCGCTTCCGCCTGCTCGCGCAGCCGCCGCAGTTCTTCCGGGCTGATGATCTGCGCGTCGGTGCGCGAACCAGTGGAGATGCGCGCGGAGACCCAGCCGACCATCCAGGCCACGAACAGGATCAGCGAAAGCACCAGCAGCACGACAACCACCCAACCGGCGGTTTTCGACGCGGCGAACAGGGCCGACAGGGAGAGCAGCAGGTAAAGCCAGTGCATGGGGAACACACCTCGGTTGCGTGGCGGCAGTTTAGCCCAAGCCTAGAGTAGCGGCGAGAGCAGGCGGGCGCTGGCCTCGCCCAGGCGCGACCAGAACGGCAGCTGGCGCGGGCCAGTCACTTCCCGGGCGTTTTCCCAATCGTGCTGCATGATCTCCTCCAGCGCGCCGGCCACGCCGCCGTTCACGAACAGCACGCACAGTTCGAAATTTAGCCGGAAACTGCGGTTGTCGAAATTGC
>JBAZBG010000377.1:0-3353 GCA_041671585.1 Arenimonas sp.
GGAACCCGGCAAGCCGCGCGGGCGGGGGCGTCAGGTTGCCGATGCGAACGCCGAGTACCTGGTGCTTGAACCACGCCAGCTGGCGGCCAAGCTCAAGCAACTGGAGGCGCAGATGTATCAACACGCGCGCGACCTGGAGTTCGAGAAGGCCGCGCAGGTTCGCGACGAAATGCAGGCGCTCAAGCTGCGCTCGCTGGCCAGTCCGATCTGAGGTCAGGCTTGCCGCCATCGGACAGACCCGACAGAATCGCTCCGGGGGCCTCGATGATCGACGACAAGACGCAGGTAGTGACCGGCGATCCGAATGCGGCAGGCACAGCCGCTGCGCAGGATCCGCACGGCCGCGTCGGCGCCTATCGCCTGGTCAGTCTGCTCGGCAAGGGTGGCATGGGCGAAGTCTGGCTGGCCGAGCGCGCCGACGACGCGTATTCCAAGCGGGTCGCGATCAAGTTCATCTCCTCGTTCATGGGCAATCGCGAGGCGATCGAATGGTTTCGTCGCGAGCGCCAGGCGCTGGCGCGACTTGAACACCCGAACATCGCGCGCCTGCTGGACGGCGGCGAGACGGAAGACGGCCGGCCATTCCTGGTCATGGAATACGTCGACGGCATTGCCATAGATGCCTACTGCGAAGGCAAGGCGCTGGAACAGATTCTCGAACTGTTCCTGCAAGTCTGTTCGGCGGTCGACCATGCGCATCGCGCCTTGATCGTGCATCGCGACATCAAGCCGGCGAACGTGCTCGTGATCGCGGACGGCCAATCGCGCCTGCTCGACTTCGGCATCGCCAAGGAAATGGACCCGGTTCCCGACGCTGCCGAACGCACCACGACCCAGGCCTATACCCTGCATTTCGCCAGCCCCGAGCAGATGGAAGGCGGCGTCATCACCGTCGCCAGCGACATCTATTCGCTCGGCGCGCTGCTCTACCGTTTGCTCAGCGGACGCGTGCCCCACGCCGGCACCACCAGCGCCCTCGGCCAGCTGCAGGCGATCCACACCACGCAGCCGCTGAAACCGAGCCAGATCGTGCTCGACGATGCCCGGCTCGCCGGTGGCGAGCGCAAGCGGCGCGCGCGACACCTGCACGGCGACCTCGATGACATCGTGCTCAAGTGCCTGCGCCGCGAACCGGAGTTGCGCTACGGCAGCGCGCGCGAGCTGATCGATGATATCGAGCGCTATCGCAAGCACGAGCCGGTGCTTGCCCGTCGTGGCAGCGCCGCCTATCGCGCCTCGCGTTACCTGCGTCGGCACTGGCTGGCGATCGGCGCCGCGGCCGCGGTGCTGGTGACGCTCACCGGCGGACTGCTTGCCACCTACTGGCAGGCACAGGAAGCCGAGCGCCAGCGCGCGCTCGCGCAGAAGCGCTTCGACCTGTCGCGCGCATTGGTCAACGAGGTGATGTTCGACTTCCAGGACCAGCTGCAGGACGTGCCCGGTACCATCCAGGCGCGGCGCCGCCTGGTGCAGCAATCACGCAATTACCTTGAGCGCGTGGCCGAGGACGCCCAGGACGAGCCCGGGCTGCTGATCGACCTGTCGCGCGCCGAGCGCCGGCTGGGTGAGATCGCCGGCAATCCGGTCGCGCCTAACCTGGGCGACACTCCGGCCGCGCTCCGGCATTACCAGCGCGCGGTCGACCAGGCGCGGCGAGCGGTGCAGTTGCGGCCCCAGGACCCGGAAGCGCAGGCCGCGCTCGCGCGCGCGTTGCACAGCCAGGGCACGCTCTATTTCTGGAATGACGACCTGGCGCGCGCGGAGCGGCTGTTCACGGAGGAATTGACGATCCTGCGAGCGCGCGCGCGCGGCGGAATGACTCCGATGCTGGAGCGCGAGGTCAGCGGCGCAACGATGGGCCTGGCCGACGTCTACTTCTGGAGCAGCAAGCTCGAGCTCGCGCTGAAGACCTACGATCGCGCCTGCTCCCCCTTGTACAAGAACCGCAGCGGCAGCTTCGAGGCCCGCGATGCGATTGCGGTCTGCCACACGCGCCGCGCCGACGCGCTTGCGTGGCTGGAACGCTACCCCGAGGCGGAAAAGCACATCGCCACCGCGCTGGCGAGCTACCGCCAGATGCACGCGGCGCAGCCGCAGAACCTCAACGTCGTGCATTCGATCCTGATCGTGTTGAACAAGCAGGGTGAGATCAAGGGCTGGATGGGCAAGCAGGCGGAGAGCCTGGCCGCATACTCCGAGTCGCTGGCGATCGCCGAGCCGATGTACCTCAAGGACACCAGCGACCTGCGTTCGGCGCGTAACCTGGCGCTGGCCTACAACAAGCGTGGCGACGCCTACGTCGAGGGCAAGCGCTTCGCCGAGGCGATTGCTGACTACGGCAAAGCGCGCGAGATCATCGCCAGGCTATGGAAGAACGACCCCGGGCAGATCGAACACGAGCGCGATTACGCGATATCCAACCACCGCATCGGCATCGCGCTGGTGGATTCGGGTCGCGCCGCCGAGGCGGTGCCGTACTTCGACGAAGAAGTGGCGATCATGCGTCGGCGCTGGCAAAAAGCGCCGACCAAAGCCTGGGCGCGGCGCGACCTCGCGGTGGCGATCCAGGACCGGATCGAGGCGCCGATCGATGATGCCGGGCAGCTTTGCGCCTGGCGCATCGAATTCCGCGACCTGATGGGCGCACTGAAGGACATGGGTGCAGCCAACCCGACCGACCTGGGAGAGCTGGTCAAGGCCGAAGTGGCGGCCAAGGATTGCGCGCCGCCCGGCTGAATTTGCTCGCCCCGGTTCGGCCGGGTACAATGCGCGTTCGTTTCGGGCGGTTAGCTCAGCGGTAGAGCACTACCTTGACATGGTAGGGGTCACAGGTTCGAAACCTGTACCGCCCACCAGCTTCATCAGCGACTCGTGGCATGTCAGGCCGGTACCCGAGTCGCCGACACCAAAAACCGCCCCCAAGGCGGTTTTTTTTTGCCCCCTGTAGGAGCGGCTTCAGCCGCGATGCCCCTCCCGAATATCCACATACAAAAGCCGCCAGTTCAGCCGCACCCCCGTCCCATTCCGCTCAACCCCCACCTCATCCCGCAGCGCTCGCAGCAGCGCCTCGCGCGGACAGTCAACCAGCCCGAACAACTGCGCGCAAAAATCCAGCATCTCCGCCTCACCGGCGAACTCCCAGGGACAGGGCAGCTCGGCGATCCGATCGACCTCACCCAGCGCCGCGAAATAGGCCTCATCGTGCGGCAGGTAGCTGCCCTCGTGTCCGGTGCTGTTGTAGCGGCCGACAAAGCCATCCAGGAAGCGCACCAGGCTTGAGCCCGCCGCTACGTCGGCCAGGTGCAGCGCGCCGCCGGGCTGCAGGCGCTCGAGCAGGCGGCCGATGAAACCGG
>JBAZBG010000378.1:0-3344 GCA_041671585.1 Arenimonas sp.
AATAACGCCAGCACCAGCAACGCGAGCTTGCGCGCCAGAGCGCCCAGGCGCTGCAAGCGGCCCTCGGGCAGCACACGCACCAACAACGCGAGCGCAAGCACGATGCCGAGCGAGTACAGCGGCGCGTCGGCTTCGTGATAGCCGATCAGGAAATAGCCGAGGGCCAACGCTGCACCGGTCCGCCCTAATGCGCGCCACGCGAAGAGGACGACGATGGCGACCAGGAAAATATCCAGCAAGGTCCAGCGCGACACCCAACTGCCGGTATCGACATCCGCACCCGGCGCTGCGATCAGGCGATAGCCGTGCGGCAGATGCAACGTGGTGCTCACGGCATCGAAGGTCTGTCGCCAGCCGCTGACCGGCAGCGAATACGTGGCCGGTTGCACGCGCACGCCAGCCGACAGGTTCACCTGCGGCGTGCGCCACTCGACACCGGTGGCTTGGTTGTCGCCCTGTGTCACCAGCAGGGCCTGGTCGGCGCCGACGTCGCGGGCATCCTCCAGCCGATACGGCAGCTGCGCATCCAGACGCCAACCCTGGCGCATCTTGCCGGCGATGACGTCGCGCAGGGTCCATCCTGCGCCGGAGAAATCCAGCCAGGCTTCGCGCGTGAGCTCCAGGCGATTGCTCTCGTTGGACCCCAGGCCGCGCGATCGTATCTCGATGGTCAGCGGCTGGCCGGGCGTCAATGCGAACGCTGGCAGATGGCGCCAGGACTCGGGTACCTGGGCTTGCTTGGGATCGACCTGCGGCGGTCCGCTGGCGCTGGTGACGCGTTGTTCCGGCGTGCTTGCGTAACTCCAGATTTCCTGTGCGGGCCAGGGCTTCGCGGTCTTGCCGATTGCGGTGCCCGTCATTGGTTTGAGCGCACGGGCATGGATGCGGATCTGCGCGATATCCGGTTGCAGCTGGATGCGCAGGCGGCCGTCGGCCTCGATCCGCGCCGGCCACCCGGCATCGACGTCAATGGATGTCGGCACGAATCCTGGCGGCAATACCGGACCGATCACTTCTTCGCGTGCCTGGCCCGACGCACCGACCTGGATCATCGTTTCGAGCATCATCGGCACCCCGTCCTGCAGGCGCCGATAGACGCGCAGTTCCAGCGCATCGGCCTCGGGCGCTTCGCTGACGCCGCGGCCGAGCACGAGTTCACCATCGTCGAACTGCACCGGCATGATTGCCTGGCCGTCGACGTGCAAGCGCACCAAGCCAATTTCAGCGGGCACGGCGAGCGACTGCGGGCGATGCGTCCAACCGATGCGACCGCTCACGGTGTGGCGGCCCGGCCCCAAGCGCAGTTGCGGCGCATCGTCGCGTTCGACCACCGGCGCGCTCTGACCGTTGACCCGCACATCCTGCGGCCAGTACTCACTGTCGCCGGGCAGGGGCACCCAACTTTCGGCCTGCACCTCCCAGCTGATCGTGAACTGCGCGCCGTCGCCACTGGCTTCAAGCTGCAGCACGCCCGGCCACGCGCAGAGAAAATCCTGTTCCGAGCGGCCCTGGTGGCCTGCGATCAAGGCACAGTCGCGAAACTCCTGCCCGTCGAGCGCCCAGTTGCGCCACGCTTCCAACGGCGCCGGCACGTTGACCGGTGCGGCGCTCAGCGCCTGGGACAGCAACAGTGCGAACAAGCAGACGAAACGGCGCATGCGGGCTTCCTTGGCGTGAGCGGTAACTCCACAACGGCCGGAAGGCCCGGATGGGGTTAGTCGGTACTTTAAGCTAATCGTCCCGGCGTCAGGGCCCCGGTATGTGCGACGGGGCGACCCCCTGCCTGCGTTTCAATCGTCGTTGTTGATGGTTCCGACCGCCTGCGCGTCCGAAACCGTGGCGCCCGCGACATTGCTGATGTTCACCTTGAAACGCTCGTTGGTCTCCACGACGGTATCGCCGTTGATGGCGACGTTGAACGCATTGCTCAGCTGCCCGGCGGAAGTCGACTGTCCCACCAGACTGCTGGCCACGTAGTCGCCACTGCTGCTGGATGCCGTGCCGTCGGCGGTGGCGATGTTGTAGGTCACATTGCCGGCCTGGCTATCCGAAACCGATGCGCCGACAACGTTGCTGACGCTGACAGTAAACGTCTCGTTGGGCTCGATCGCCGTGTCCCCGGCCTGGCACACTTATCATCGGCCCGGGCATTGGTGCCGTCAAACGCGCCCGGCGACGAGCAACGGTGCGGCAACTGAACCGGAAGCAACGCGTCCGCCTGCCGGCACGTCCGGCCATGACGCGCGCAGTAGACTGCAGTTACCTCTCCCAACCATCTGGAGGCCGCCATGCAACCGACCTGGATTCTTGTTGCCGATCGCGCCCGTGCGCGCCTGTTCACGCCGAACGCCGATGGCGATGCGCTCGATGAGCTGAAGGATTTCGTCAACCCGGAGGGGCGCAAGCCCGAACAGGCATACAGCTACGATCGTCCGCCGCGCACGATGGACAGCATGGGACCGGCGCGCCACGCCATCGAGCCGAGGACGACGTCGGAAGAAAAGGTGGCCGCCCGCTTCGCCCACGAGCTCAACGATGTGCTCGAACGCGGCCGCGTCGATCACAGCTACGAGCGCCTGATCCTGGCGGCGCCGCCGCGCTTCCTCGGGGTGCTGCAGAAGGCGCTGGGCAAGCAGGTTCGCTCCTGCGTAGTGGCGCAGGTCGACAAGGACCTGAGCACGTTGCCGGCACGGGAGATCCAGCAAACGCTGGCGCCGCAGATCGGCCATTGACAGCGGTGGCGGCGTGCGCGCGCGGCATGGCGCCGCGCGCCCGCCCGAACCCGAAGCGCGCCCTGCAGCCACCTGTCGCGAACCGGTCGCTGATCTGACACTCTTGGCGCGGACGACTGGCTGGCCGCAGGGGATTTCATGAGTGGAAAATCGGACCTGGCGGCTTTTACCTGCCAGCCCATCGCCTTCGTGCGCTCGCCCTACGCGCGTCGCATCGATGCGCCGCACCAGTCCACCGTGGTGCAGGGCACCCAGACCGGTGATGCCGCCGAGGCAACGATCGAGTTCATCGCTGATTTTCCGCTCGCCGCTTTCCAGGATCTATCCGGCTTCCAGCGCATCTGGCTGTTGTTCGTATTCCATCGCAGCGAGGGCTGGAAGGCGGAAGTGAAGCCGCCGCGCGGCGGCGCCAAGCGCGGCGTGCTTGCCACGCGTTCGCCGCACCGGCCGAACGCCATTGGTCTGTCGGCGGTGGAATTGATTTCCATCGAAGGTCGCAGTCTGCGCGTGCGCGGCGTCGACCTGCTCGACGGCACACCGATCCTGGACATCAAGCCGTACGTGCCCTACGCCGATGCCTTCCCCGATTCCGCCGCCGGCTGGATCGACGCC
>JBAZBG010000379.1:0-3341 GCA_041671585.1 Arenimonas sp.
GCTGGGCCAGCGTCAAAGGCTGCGGTGCGGCCAGAAGCGCGGCTTCAACAATGCGTCGGATCAGGTCTTGGTCCATGGAAGCGTCAGGTTCTTGTTCGGTGGGGGCTTGAAGGGTCATGTGTCGGAGCCGTCTGCTTCGTCGGCGCGTTCTGCAGTGTCGGGATTCGGACTGCCATGTTCATCGGATGTCGGTATCGGCAGGTCGCGGGCAAAGGCATCGGGATCGTTGGCCGCTTCGGCGTCGGACGCGGCCAGGGATTTCACGTAGATCGGCGCCGGCCACTGGTGCGCGTCATGCAGTCGCGGCAGGCGCACGTCGCGTGGTACCGAAGCATCTTCCTGGACGATTTCCAGCAGTTGCTCCTTGGCCAGTTCGAGTACCGACAGGAAGGTCACGACAACGCCGATGCGGCCTTCCTCGACGTTGAACAGGCTCTCGAAGGTGTGGAACGTCCCGTTGGCCAGCTTGCCGAGCACTTCGCCCATTCGCTGACGCACCGAGAGGGCTTCGCGGGCGATCGCATGATGCGTAAACAAGTCGGCGCGCTTGAGCACGTCGCGCAGGGCCAGCAACATTTCGCGCAGGTCCACCGGCGGTGGCACCCGCACCGTGGCGCGTTCGGGGACGAAGGCCGAGGCCAGGCTGGTGTCGCGTTCCAGGCGCTCCAGGCCGTCGATGTCTTCGGCGGCTTTCTTGAAGCGTTCGTATTCCTGCAGGCGGCGCACCAGTTCGGCGCGCGGATCGGCCTCGAGGCCTTCCTCCAGCGCGGCGCGCGGCAGCAACATGCGCGACTTGATCTCGGCCAGGATCGCGGCCATGACCAGGTATTCGGCAGCCAGTTCGAAACGAAGGTCCTGCAGCACGTCGATGTAGTCGACGTACTGACGGGTGATCTCGGCGACCGGAATGTCGAGGATGTCGAGATTCTGCCGGCGGATCAGGTACAGCAACAGGTCGAGCGGACCTTCGAACGCCTCCAGGATGACTTCCAGCGCATCCGGCGGGATGTACAGGTCCTGGGGCATCTGCAAGACCGGCTGCCCCTTGAACACCGCCAGCGGCATTTCCTGCTGCTGCGGCGGCGTCGGGAATACAGGTTCAGGCGCGACTTGCGCGAGGGGTTCGTTCATAAATCGCTATCGTGGGGCCGGAGTTCGTCGAGGCGAGAATCTGAAAGGGGCTCTCGAAGGAGCGTTGACTTGGCGCTTACACCGTCACCGGATGGAAGCCCTGACGCAGGACGACGGGTTCGTCGCCCGTGCAATCCACCACGCTGGTCGGTCCAGGTTCGCAATCTTCTGCGTCCAACATGACGTCGACCCAACGCAAACACCGATCTGCTACCGAATCGGCCTCGTGGCTGACGAGTTCGTCCTCATCAGGTAACACCAGGCTGGTGGACAGCAGCGGCTCTCCCATCGCTTCCAGCAACGCCTTCGTGACCACGTGGTCTGGCAGGCGAATGCCGATGTCGCGGCGCTTGCTGCGACCGCTGTTCTTGATGCGCTTGGGCAATTCCGCGGAGGCCGGGAGGATGAAAGTGCATGGTCCGGGGGTCAGCGATCGCATTAGCCGAAAGGCTTGATCGTCGAGCCGGGCCAGGCGGCCGGCCTCACTCAATTGCCGACAGAGTAAGGTGAAAGGGTGCTTCGTGTCCAGTTGCCGGAGACGCAGGACGCGATCCTCGGCCTCCTTGCCGTTCAGCGCCCAGACCAGCGCGTAGCCGGCGTCGGTCGGGCACAGGCCAAGGCCGCCGGCCTTGAGCGTGTCGGCGGACTTCTGGATCAGGCGTTCCTGCGGCGTGACCGGATGGACATGATGGCGAACTGTCATCCCGCTATCATGCAAGCTTGCAATCGAAAGGCATAGTCATGTGGTACGCGATTACCGGCACCGACAAGAGTAATTCGCTCGAGGCGCGCCTCGCGGCGCGACCGGCGCACGTGGCGCGGCTGCAACTGCTGCGCGACACCGGCCGGCTGAAGCTGGCTGGGCCGTTTCCGGCGATCGACGCGGAAGATCCGGGTCCGGCCGGATTCACCGGCAGCCTGATCGTTGCCGAGTTCGCCACGCTCGCCGAAGCCAGGGCCTGGGCGGATGCCGATCCGTACCTTGCGGCCGGTGTGTACGCCAGCGTTGACGTCAGGCCGCTCCGGATCGTGCTGCCTTGATCGACAACAGCGTTCGCGTCGAACAGATTCGCGCGGCTTTGCAGGCCTTGCAGCCGGCGAGCCTGACGGTGATCGACGAAAGCCACAAGCATGCCGGCCACGAGGGTGCGCGTGACGGGCGTGGGCATTTCGCCGTGGAAATCGTCAGTCATGCCTTCGCCGGCCTGGCGCCCTTGGCGCGCCACAGACGTGTCTACGAGGCCCTGGGGACGATGATGCAGACCGATATCCATGCGCTGTCGATCCGGGCGCGGACGCCCGCGGAAGCGCAATAAGGCATAATACGGCCCCGCAGGCGGCCGTTCGGCCAGCCCCAGAACCAAAAAGACCCACCCTTTCATGACCCAGACAATTGCGGTGATCCGCGGCGACGGCATTGGCCCGGAAATCATGGACGCGACTCTCCATGTCCTCGATGGACTCAAGCTTGGCCTGATTTACGACTTCGTCGACGCGGGGCTTTCCGCCTACGAAAAATGTGGCGAGCTGCTTCCGGCGGCCACGATGGACTCCATCGCCCGGCATCGAATTGCGCTGAAGAGTCCGCTGACCACGCCGGTCGGCGAAGGCTTCTCCTCGATCAACGTGGAACTGCGCAAGCGCTTCGACCTGTACGCCAATGTGCGGCCGGCGATTTCCTTTCCGAATACCAAGTCGCGCTACGAAAATATCGATCTGATCACGGTGCGCGAGAACACCGAAGGCGCCTACATCGGCGAAGGCCAGAATGTGACGGCCGACGGCGAGACCGCGACCTTGACCCAGCGGGTTACCCGTTTCGGTTCCGAACGCATCGTCCGCTATGCCTTCGACCTGGCGCGCCGTGTCGGCCGCAAGAAGATCACGGTCGTGCACAAGGCCAATATCCTGAAGTCCACGTCCGGCCTGTTCCTGAAGGTGGCGCGCGAGGTGGCGGCGTTGTACCCGGATATCGAGTGCAACGAGATGATTGTCGACAACACCTGCATGCAGCTGGTGATGCGTCCGGAACAGTTCGACGTGATCGTCACGACCAATCTGTTCGGCGACATCATTTCCGATCTTTGCGCCGGCCTGGTCGGCGGACTCGGCCTGGCGCCCGGCGCCAATATCGGCAACGACGCTGCGATCTTTGAAGCGGTGCATGGCTCGGCGCCGGACATCGCCGGCAAGGGCATCGCCAATCCGGT
>JBAZBG010000380.1:0-3335 GCA_041671585.1 Arenimonas sp.
TACTTCGGCACCCAGCTGCCCTTGCATGGCGTCGAACAACGCCTCGGCACGCGCGTGACCGCCGAGCAGCTGTTGCAGGAAGGCTTCGACGAAATCGTGCTGGCCACCGGCATCAGTCCACGCAAGGTCGCGTTTCCTGGCGCCGACCACGCCAAGGTGTGCAGCTATGTGGATGTGATCAGCGGTCGCGTGAAGGTCGGCGCCCGGGCGGCACTGGTTGGGGCTGGCGGCATCGGCTTCGACGTGGCGGAATTCCTGGTCCAGGACGCCCCCTCGCCGACCCTGGATCTTGCGCGCTGGATGGCCGAATGGGGCGTGCGTCCTGATTTCGAGGGCCCGGGCGGCCTGACCAGACCCGAGCCGGAACCACCGCTTCGCCAGCTGTGGCTCCTCCAGCGCAGCGCTGGCAAACCCGGCGCCAAGCTGGGCAGGACCACGGGCTGGATCCACCGCGCCGCGCTCAAGGCCAAGGGTGTGGTCGCGCTGGGCGGGGTCGAATACCTGGGCGTCGACGACCGCGGGTTGCGCATCAGCGTGGCGGGCGTCGAACAAGTGCTGGCGGTGGATACCGTGGTGATCTGCGCGGGACAGGAACCGCTGCGCGCCCTGTTCGCACCGCTGCGGGCGGCCGGCAAGAATCCGCACCTGATCGGCGGCGCTGACATTGCCGCAGAGCTCGATGCCAAACGCGCAATCAACCAGGGTAGCCGGCTCGCCGCGGACTTCTAGGACCTTTCAGAGCAAAGACTCCAAACGAAATCAAAGGCTTATGAAGGGCCGTTCAGGAATCGTTCGGTAATCTCTGGTAGCATGCGCCCCGAACTGGTGCTGAACCGGATCACCCCACGGCTCCGCGACATGGCATCGCAGAGTTTCCGGGCAGGCGCAAACCTCTTGCCGCCCGGAATGCGAGCTCGGCTCGTCCATCCCCAAAACGTCTTGTCCTGATCTCCCCCTGCTCCCCGGTCAATCGGAACGGCAGGTAGCGCATCGCGCGAGGGTCCGGGCCACGGTGCAAGGAGATTGCCTTGAAATTGTCGTTCCTGATGTGGCTCGCGAGTTTCCTCCCGCAATCGGCAGCCGACCCGCTCTGCCTGGCGACCACGGTGTATCTGGAAGCCCGGGATCAGTCCCAGCTCGGCCAGCGTGCCGTTGCCGAAGTCGCCTTGCGCCGCAAGGAAGACGGCCGCTGGGGCGAATCGGTCTGCGCCGTGGTGACCGCGCCGAAGCAGTTCGCGCCGACCATCGTCAACCCGAACCTCCGCCTGGGCAATCTGGAAGCCTGGCAAGATGCCGTCGACGTGGCCTTCGCTGCGCAGAAGGACTGGCAGCAGCCGGTCGCGTCCCGCCACGAAGTGGTACCGGGGGCCAGCCATTTCGCCGCCCTGGATATCGCCCAGCCAAGCTGGCGCGGTTACCCCACCGTGGCCACGATCGGCTCGCACACCTTCTTCCGCGTGGACCGCCTGACCCGCTGACCGCCGCCCCTGTAGGAGCGGCTTCAGCCGCGCCATCGCACCTGTGGGAGCGGCTTCAGCCGCGATTGCCCAGCACGCCATCGCACCTGTGGGAGCGGCTTCAGCCGCGATTACCCAGCACGCCATCGCACCTGTGGGAGCGGCTTCAGCCGCGATTGCCCGGCACCCATCGCACCTGTGGGAGCGGCTTCAGCCGCGATTGCCCGGCAAGCTCCATCGCGGCTGAAGCCGCTCCTGCAATTCTTCCCGGACCTTTTTCGTTTGCGTCCGGGCGCGCTGCCTACCGCTTTTCGATCGGCACGTAGGCGCGATCTTCCGGCCCGACGTAATTGGCGCTCGGCCGGATGATCTTGCCGTCGATGCGCTGCTCGATCACGTGCGCCGACCAGCCGCTGGTGCGGGCAATGACGAACAGCGGCGTGAACATCGCGGTCGGAATCCCCATCATGTGGTACGCCGACGCGCTGAACCAGTCGAGGTTGGGGAACATTTTTTTCAGATCCCACATCAGCGATTCGATGCGCTCGCTGACGTCGAACAAGTTCTGGTTGCCGCCCTCGGCGCACAGCGTCCGTGAAATGTCCTTGATGATCGGATTGCGCGGATCGCCGATGGTGTACACCGGGTGGCCGAAGCCAATGACAATTTCCCGGCGCTCGACCCGGGCGCGAATATCGGCTTCCGCCGCGTCGGCGCTGTCGTAGCGGCTGATGATGTCCATCGCCACTTCGTTGGCGCCGCCGTGCTTGGGCCCGCGCAACGCGCCGATGGCGCCTGTGAGGCAACTGAACATGTCCGAGCCGGTGCCGGCGATCACGCGCGCGGTGAACGTACTGGCGTTGAACTCGTGTTCGGCGTACAGGATCAGCGAGCGATCCAGCGCGCGCTCGTGCAGGCCGCTCGGGATATGGCCATGCAGCAGGTGCAGGAAATGCCCGGCAATGCTGTCGTCATCCGTCTCGCATTCGATGCGGCGGCCGTTGCGCGTGAAATGCCACCAGTACAACAGCATCGAACCAAAGCTTGCCATCAGGCGATCGGCTATTTCGCGCGCCTCGGCTTCGGCATGCGCCTCACGCTCTGGCAACACGGTGCCGAGCACCGAGCAACCGGTGCGCAGCACATCCATCGGATGCGCGCTGGCCGGCACCAACTCGAGAGCCTCAGCCACGATCGCCGAAAGTCCCCGAAGTCGCCGGAGCTTAACTCTATAAGCCTTGAGCTGCGCCGCCGTCGGCAGGGACCCATGCACCAGCAGATGGGCAACCTCTTCGAAAGTGGACTGCGTCGCCAGATCCTTGATGTCGTAGCCGCGATAGTGCAGGTCATTGCCGGTACGCCCGACCGTGCACAGCGCGGTGTTTCCGGCAGGCGTGCCGCTAAGGGCGACGGATTTCTTGGCTTTTGGAAGTACGGATTCGTTCATGGCCTGGATCTCACTTGTTTTTCGCGAACAGGGCGTCGAGGCGGCGCTCGAAATCGTGATAGCCGATGCGTTCGTAAAGTTCTTCGCGCGTCTGCATCTGGTCGATCACGTTCTTCTGGTGGCCATCGCGACGGATGGCGGTGTAAACGGCCTCCGCCGCCTTGTTCATGGCACGGAACGCCGACAGCGGATACAGCTGGATCGCCACGCCGGCCGACGCCAACTCGTCACGGGTAAACAGCGGCGTTTGCCCGAATTCGGTGATATTGGCCAGCACCGGCACCTTCACCGCATCGACGAAACGCCGGAACGTCGCCAGGTCGTAGGCCGCCTCGGCGAAGATGCCGTCCGCGCCCGTGTCCACGCAGGCGATCGCGCGTTCGATGGCGGCGTCGACGCCGTCCACGGCAATGGCGTCGGTGCGGGCGATC
>JBAZBG010000381.1:0-3321 GCA_041671585.1 Arenimonas sp.
GATGCAGTAAATCCGAACGCAAGCGCGGAGCCGATAAGGGCAACCACCATGGTCCGGTTGAGAGTGGCGACGTTCATTTCTGTCCTCTGGTGAGCAGCAAGGGAAGTCTTGCCTTGGGCCCAGTACGCGGCATGAGCACTGAATGGAATCTGAGTGCATTTCGCCCGATTCAATTGCATTCAGCATGGTCCGATCCGAGGGCTGGAGAACTTCCGGCAGCCCAGGTCGAGCGAGTTGAACGGTGCCCTAGCGAATGCGTTAAGGCCTCGTTTTCGGACCGGATCGAGGAATACCGCGAGTTCTACACACACACCGCCAGCCATGGCGAGCAACACGCGACCGCGCATTCGTCGGTGGTCACGCGCGACCTGTGGACCAGGCTGGACGCCGATGCCGACAGCAAGATCAGCCTGGCCGAAGCCAGCGGCGATGCCAGCCTGAGTGGGTCGTTCGACGCCATGGACAGCAATGACGACGGGTTTGTTACGCAGGCCGAATACACGGCCTACGCCAAGTTGAACAAATAACCGGTTGCGGCGGTCAAGCGCAGGCGACTGTGCAGTCGCCTGCGCGCATCCGGAAACCGCTAGCGTCTTTCGTCGTTCACGATGGTGCCCACCGCGTAACCGTCGGCGGTCGACGCACCGGTGACGTTGCTCACCGTTACCGAGAACGTCTCATTCGGCTCGACCAGCGTGTCTCCGTTCACCGTCACCGCAAATGTCTTGCTGGTCGCCCCGCTGGGGATGGTCTGACCAGCCAGGCTCTTCGCCACATAGTCGCTGCCGGCCGTCGCAGTCAGGTTACCGGTGGCGATGTTGTACGCAACCGCACCGGTCGCTGCCGACGACAGTCGCACCGTGAACGTAGCCGAGCGGGTCCCGCGCTGCCCTTCCCTGACCGAGACATCGCCGATCGACAGCTGCGGCAGGCTGCTGCTGTCGTCGTTGACGATCGTCCCCACGGCCTGGCCGTCGCCGACCGTGGCGCCGCCGACATTACTCAGGGTGACGGTGAATGTTTCGTTCGACTCCACCGCGGTGTCGCCGGTGACGGCAACAGTGAAGGTGGCGCTCGTGGCGCCTGCCGCAATCGACTGACCGGCGAGGCTGCGCGCGGCGTAATCGCTGCCGGCCGATGCCGTGCCGTTGCCGGTGGCGATATCGAAGGTAACTGGGGCGGCGGCGGCCTGCGACAGGCTGATCGTGAACGTGGCGTTGCTGCTGCCGCTGTTGCCCTCGCTGATCGAAACGTCGGCGATGGAAATCGTTGGCGTCCCGCTCGGCGGTTCCTCATTTCGAACGCAGTCGTAGGTTTCTATGATGCGCGGACCCGTGTCGATCACCGCAAAGTCCTGCACCCGTACCGGCGCGCCAAGCACTTCCTGGTCGAAGGTGCGCGAGTTGATGCCCAGCTCCGACCAGCTATGCGTGGTGAACAGGTCGCTCTCCGCAGTCAGGGCGATGGTGCCGCCGTCGGCCAGCACGATGCCGTAGCGCTGCATTGTGCGCAGGATCACCTGCGCCGCCGGCGAATACAGATTGACCGGGAAGTCCGCACGCAAGCGCAGCCGTGAACCATAGGGAACACTCGCCTCCGGTCCGGTCGGACCGCCGGCATGGCTGGCCGGGCGCACGTACAGCCGCGTTCCGGACGCAGTGGCCATGCGCGCATTGGGCAGGATGAATCGGATCGCGTGGCCGAGATCGCCGCCGGCGGTCTGGGTCGCGGCGAACACCTCGTCGGCATTGAACAATAGCGGCGCGATCGGGAAGCCGGCGGCATCGGCGCTGGTGCAGTGGTCGCCGCGATTGTCCTCCGGATAAACCTGGTCGAGCTGCCACACCGCCAGGCATTGCGATTGCAGACCGGTGCTGCCGCTGGCGTTGGCGCGGTAGGCCTCGTACAGGGTTGAGCCCTGCACCACCAGCAGGTGGCAGTCCTCGGCGTTGTTGTCGCAAGTCAGGCCCGTGTGCGCTTCGATCGCACCGTCGGCAGGCACCGGCATCGCGGTGCCGATCGGCTCGCAATCCGGCGCGTAGTAATCGCCGCTGGTGGGAAAGCCGACGATGTTGCGCATCGGCGCACCGGCCGGCGCATTGACGATGTGCATGCCGAAATCGATCTGCATGCGCCCGTAACCGAACCCGCCCAGGCTGGTCAGCGTCGAAATCATCGCCGCGGATTGCGGATGCAGGGGTGCCTGACTGACGTCCTGGTGCCACACCGCCTGCGCGGGAAACCGAGGCGGCGCGCTGGCGGATGCGACGGATGCGCAGACCAGGGCGATGATGGTTCCCAGCGCGGTGTTGATCCGGCTCATTGCTACTCTCCTTGTAGGCGCGATCGGGAAGACGCCTGGCCGGGGCAGTATGCCAACCCGTCCGGCGGCAACAATGTGACGGCGTTCTCGGTTTATTGGCGCCGCTCGCTGTCAGACCAAGCTGTCGCGCACGGCCAACCCGGTCGCCGGGAAATCGCAGAACAACCCATCGACGCCCGCCATCAGGGCGTCACGCAACTCGTCCTGCACGTTGGCGTAGCCGGCGCCGACCCGGTCGTCGCGATAGGTCCAGGCATCCACCCGGAGACCGGCCGCATGCGCGGCCTCCAGCAAACCTGCTTCCCTGCCCGGGTCGCCGTGCACGAGATTCTTCTTCACGCCCAGGCTACTCAACCAGGAACCATGCTCGCGGATGAGCGCGGACCAGTCGGCGCCGGCGTCGATGCCGAGACAGCAAGGAAGTCCGGTTGCCTCGTGGACGCGGCGCAGCGGCTCGGCTTCGAAACACTGCACCCAGACCTCGACGCCCGCGGGAATGCCGGCCACGGAGTCGATGAAACACCGCACCGGATCGACACCGTGTGCGGCAAACGCCGCAGGCCGTTTGATTTCGGGATACAGGATCACCGGGGCGCCGCGACTGCGCGCGGCAGTCGCCGCCCATTCCATGACCGACTGCCAACGCGGCACGATGAAGCGTCCGTCGAACTCGGGTGAACGGCCGGGGCCCGGCTGGATGGCGCGCAGCGTGTCGATCTCGCTCGCCGTGAGCGCATCGCTGCGCCAGTCGCCGTCGCGCTTGCGCGCGGAAAAAACGGAACGCTCGGCGATATCGGTGCTGCGGGCCAAGCCTTCGTCGTGACGTGCGAACAACACGCCGTCCGCGCTCGGCACCAGATCCGGCTCGATTACGTCGGCGCCTTGTTCCAGCGCCAGCGCATAGGCTTCCAGCGTGTGCTCGGGACACGGACCGCTGGCGCCACGATGGGCGATGATCAGCGGCTTACTGCCATCCAGAGTGCGCCAATGCATGCGCG
>JBAZBG010000382.1:0-3313 GCA_041671585.1 Arenimonas sp.
TTCAAGAGCAATCGCGGCTGAAGACGCTCCTACAATGAATTGTTGATATGGAATTTGATGTACTGATCATCGGTGGCGGGGCCGCCGGGCTGATGTGTGCGCTGACCGCCGGGCAGCGCGGGCGGCGCGTGCTCGTGATCGAGAAAGCCAATCGCTGCGGAAAGAAGATCCTGATGTCCGGCGGCGGGCGCTGCAATTTCACCAATACCGGCACGACGCCAGCCAACTTCCTGTCGGCCAACCCGCATTTCTGCAAGAGCGCGTTGGCCCGCTTCACGCCGGCACAATTTATCGCCATGGTCGACCGCCACGGCATTGCCTGGCATGAAAAGGAACTCGGCCAACTGTTCTGCGACGACTCCTCGAAGCAGATCGTGCAGATGCTGCTCGACGAGTGCGCCGATGCCGGCGTGCGCATCGAAACCAGTTGCAGCGTCGAACGCATCGAGGAAAGCGCCGGACGGTTTCGGCTGCAGACAACACTTGGCGCCATGGATTGCGCGGCGCTGGTCGTTGCCAGCGGCGGCCTGTCGATCCCGAGCATGGGCGCGAGTGGATTCGGCTACGAAATCGCCCGGCAATTCGGCCACAACGTGCTGCCGGTGCGCGCCGGCCTGGTGCCGCTGACGCTCAGCGGAAAACACCAGGAACATTATGCCGACCTCGCCGGCGTCGCCCTTCCGGTCTCGGCGCGTTGTGGCAAGGCGCGCTTCGACAATGCCATGTTGATCACCCATCGCGGGCTCAGCGGGCCGTCGATCCTGCAGATTTCGAATTATTGGGAACCCGGCAAGGAGCTGTTGCTCGACCTGTTGCCCGGGCGCGATGCCGGTCAGTGGCTGGCCGAACAACAGATCGCGCATCCAGCCGCCGAACTCAAGACCATCCTGGCCGATGCGCTGCCCAAACGCCTGGCGCATCGCCTGTGCGAGGTGTTTTTCAACAACCGTCCGATGCGTCAGATTTCCGTTGGCGAATTACGCACGATGGCGGCGCGCCTGCACGCGTGGCCGATTATCGCCAGCGGCACGGAAGGCTACCGCACGGCTGAAGTGACGCTGGGCGGCGTCGATACGGACGAACTGTCGTCGGGCACGATGCAATCGAAGAAGGTGCCGGGTCTGTATTTCATCGGCGAAGTGGTCGATGTGACCGGCCATCTGGGCGGCTACAACTTCCAGTGGGCCTGGGCCTCGGGCCGAGCCGCCGGCGAGGTGGCGTAGCGGCCCGCCGATGGCGCATACTTTGTAACATACGCACGGGTATGGTGCGCAGTTTCAGACCCCCCGGAGACCTCGATGCCCAGCTACAACGCCCCGCTGCGCGACATGCGCTTCGTCATGTTCGAACTGCTCGACGCCGAACACGAGCTCAAGGCCATGCCGCGCCACGCCGACCTTGATCGCGAAACCATGGACGCGGTGCTCGAGGAAGGCGCCCGGTTCGCCAGCCAGGTGGCGTTCCCCCTCAACGCCAGCGGCGACAGCGAAGGCTGCACCTTCCACGGCGACGGCTCAGTCACGACGCCCACCGGGTTCAAGGAGGCCTACCGGCAATTCATCGAAGCCGGCTGGCCGGCGCTGTCCTGCGATCCGACCTACGGCGGCCAGGGCCTGCCGGTGTTGCTCAACAATCGCGTGTACGAAATGTTCAACTCGGCCAACCAGGCCTGGCTGATGTATTCCGGCTTGTCGCATGCCGCCTACGAATGCCTGCTGGCGTTCGGCAGCGAAGAACAAAAACAGGTTTACCTGACCAAACTGATATCCGGCCAGTGGAGCGGCACCATGTGCCTGACCGAGGCACAGTGCGGCACCGACCTTGGCATGATGAAAACGCGCGCGCGGCCGCTCGAGGACGGCAGCTTCGCACTCACGGGCACCAAGATCTTCATCTCCTCGGGCGAACACGACGTCTCGGAAAATATCCTGCACCTGGTGTTGGCGCGACTGCCGGACGCTCCGTCGGGGACGCGCGGCGTGTCCTTGTTCCTGGTCCCCAAGTTCATACCCGATGGCCACGGCGAAATCGGCGAGCGCAACGGCGTCAAGGCCGGCTCCATCGAACACAAAATGGGCATCCGCGGCAACGCTACCTGCGTGATCAACCTGGATGAGGCGCGCGGCTGGTTGATTGGCGAGCCGAACAAGGGGCTGGCGGCGATGTTCGTGATGATGAACTCGTCCCGCCTCGGCGTCGGCATGCAATCGCTCGGCCTGGCGGAAGTTTCCCTGCAGAATGCCGTTACCTATGCACGCGAACGCGTGCAGGGCCGCGCAGCTACCGGTGTGCAGCAACCAGACAAGCCGGCCGACTCGATCATGGTGCACCCCGACGTGCGGCGCATGCTGCTGACCTGCAAGGCGTATACCGAAGGCGGTCGGGCGATTACTACGTGGACGGCGTTACTGACCGACCGCGAACGCGATCATCCGGATCCGAAGGAGCGCGCCGAGGCCGGCGAACTGGTGGCGTTCCTGACCCCGATCGTCAAAGGTTTCATCAGCGACAACGCCTTCGAGACCACCAACCTGGCGTTGCAGGTCTACGGCGGACACGGCTTCATTCGCGAATCGGGCATGGAACAGTATGTGCGCGACGCGCGCATCAACATGATCTACGAAGGCACCAACGGCATCCAGGCGCTCGACCTGATCGGGCGCAAAGTCTTGCAGGACCACGGCGCCAAGCTGCAGCTGTTCGGTACGCTGGTCCATGAATTCGTGACCGCGCAGATGTACAAGGCGGAGATGGACGAATTCGTCGTTCCGCTCTCGGAACTGGCTGACGAAGTCCAGAAGCTGACCACTGAACTGGCGACCAGGGCACACGGCAACCCGGATGAAATCGGCGCAGCGGCGACGCCGTACCTGCGCGTCATCGGGCACCTGGTCTACGCCTGGCTATGGGCGCGCATGGCGCGCGTGGCGCTGGACAAGATCGATTCCGGCGACGACTTCTACCGGGCCAAGCTGGCCACGGCGCGCTTCTACTTCAGCAAGCTGCTACCGGAAGCCAACTTCCAGATCCAGGTAGCCCGCGCCGGCGCCGCCCCCCTCATGACCCTCGACGCCAACCTCTTCTGATTCGAACCCAATTGTAGGAGCGGCTTAAGCCGCGATGCACTTGCCTTCTGTTCTTCGAGTCACCGCCCAGAACTACCGCGCGGCCGCCGGAGGCGGGCATCCTCCGACGTCCCACGGTACGGGTCGTCTCCGCCTGGCTGGGGACAGCAAAGCGCGCGGTCGTTACCAGCGCGAAGGCAGCCAGCAACACGCGAAGTCTGCTTGGTCACGCAAAGGGGAGAACAAAA
>JBAZBG010000383.1:0-3304 GCA_041671585.1 Arenimonas sp.
CGGAAATCGCCAGCGCACCCTGGAACAGCAAGCATCAGCTGCTGCAGATCGGTATCCAGGGCTACCAGGTGAGCAAGGCTGAAGTCCCGGCGTCCAATATCGTTTTCCTGATCGATACTTCGGGATCGATGCAGGACCAGGACAAGTTGCCCCTGCTCAAGCTGAGCTTCCGCGAGCTGGTCAAACAGTTGCGTCCGCAGGACCGCGTTTCGATGGTGGTCTATGCCGGCAGCGCCGGCCTGGTGCTGCCGCCCACCGCTGGCAACGAGCAGGAAAAGATCCTGGCCGCGCTCGACCAATTGGAAGCCGGCGGCTCGACCAACGGCGGCGAAGGCCTGCAGCTGGCCTATGCCATGGCGCGCCAGGCGTTCATCCGGAACGGCGTCAATCGCGTCGTGCTGGCCACCGACGGCGATTTCAATGTCGGCACCTTCAACCAGAAAGCGTTGGAGACGATGATCGCCGACCAGCGCAAATCCGGCATCGCCCTGACCACGCTCGGCTTCGGCACCGGCAACTACAACGATGCGATGGCCGAACAACTGGCTGATCTTGGCAATGGCAATCACGCCTACATCGATTCGATCAACGAAGGCCGCAAGGTGCTGGTCGAAGAACTGTCCTCGACCATGATGACCATCGCCCAGGACGTGAAGATCCAGCTTGAGTTCAATCCGGCGGTGGTCGCGGAATACCGGCTGATCGGTTACGAAAATCGCGCCTTGCGCCGCGAGGATTTCAACAACGACAAGATCGATGCCGGCGAGATCGGCGCCGGGCATGACGTCACGGCGCTGTACGAAATCACGCTGGTCGGTTCCGGCGGCGAGAGCGTGGATCCGTTGCGCTACGGCAGGCCTTCGTCCGCACATGCCGCTTCCAGTGAAATCGGCTGGCTGCGCCTGCGCTACAAGCAGCCCGGTGCAGACTCCAGCCGCCTGATCGAAAGCGCCTTGACGCGTGCGCAGATTCGCAAGACGGCAAGCCCGCGGCTGCGCTGGTCGGCGGCGGTGGCGGCGTATGCCGACCTGTTGCGCGGCGGCAATAATATCGGCGCCTTCGGCTGGAACCAGGTGCGCGCGCTGGCCGCGAGCGCCGGCGGCGACGACCGCTGGGGTTATCGCGCCGAATTCCTGACCCTGGTCGACCGGGCCCGCGCAGTGACCACAGGCCAGGAGCCGGTGGCCGTGAGCGAATGATCCGGATCGCCCGGCTATCCGGGAAGGAGAAAACTTCGTACGCTCCGTCTCATGCAGGCGGAGCCCACCGACGAGGAATTGATGCTGGCCTACGGGACCGGCGATGCGGGGGCATTCGAGGTGCTGTATGCCCGCCATCGCGGTCCCTTGTTCCGTTTCATGCTGCACCAGGTGCGCGAACACGGCACCGCCGAGGAGCTCTACCAGGATGTCTGGCAGCGGGTGATCACCGCGCGCACGCGCTACCAGCCAGAGGCCAAATTCAGCACCTGGCTATTCCAGATCGCGCACAATCGGCTGACCGATCATTGGCGCGCCCTGCAGCACCGGCCGCCGGCGCCGGCCGATGCGATGGAACGGGCCGAGCGCGAAGCCGACCCGCAGACACCGGAACGACAGCTGTCCGCGTTCGAGGAACGGCGGCGCCTGCAGTTGGCTTTGGAGGAATTGCCCGCAGATCAACGAGAGGTGGTGCTGTTGCGCCTCGAACAGGAGCTGTCGCTGGAACAGATTGGCCAGATCACCGGCGTGGGCCGCGAAACCGTCAAATCGCGACTCCGTTATGCGCTCGACAAGCTGAAACTCAGGCTTAACCCATGACCATGCAGATGCCCCCGACCGAACCGCTGGACGAGCAAGAGCGCGAATTCGCGCGCATCGTCCGTGCGCTGCCGGGTGGCGAGCCGCCGGCCGCGCTGGATGCCCGCATCCTTCGGGCCGCGGCGAACGCGGCGGCGTCCTCGCGACGGCCAGGCGCGGGCTGGCTGGCTTCTGCCGGCGCACTGTGGGGCGTCGGCGGTGCGGCAGCCGCGGTGCTGGCGCTCGGTGTCAGCTGGCACATGATGAATCCGATGCGTAGCTCGTCGGCGCCGGAGGCGGCCACGGCCCCGGCCATGGCGGACCGGGCCGAGGATTCCAGCGTGCAGGTCGAATTCAAGGACAAGCCAGCGCCGGCCTATCCGGCTGCGCCACCGCCACCTGCGCTGTCGGAGCTCAGCGCCGCGCCACAACGCCGGGCGCGCGCCAATGCGTCGCAGCCGGGTGCTCCGCCGCCCGCCATGGCCGCGCCAGTGCCAGAGCCATTTGCCTTGGACTCCCTGGATGAACATGTGGCCTCGGGTGCCGAAGCCGATGCAAGCCGTGACGCTGCCGCGCCAATGGTCGCCGAGCGCGAGGCAATGGCTGGCTACGCGTCGAAGTCTGCGGCGCAGGACAGCGCCAGGGCAGCCAGCGCCAAAGCCGCAAGCACTGCCGCGGAATCGCGGGCGCGGGCAGAAAGCGCACGGACGCAGCTGGGTCGCGCCGATAATCGAGGCCAAGCGGCGGGCGCCGCGGCGCCGACCGCCGACGCCGATGCCGGATTGTTGAAGCCCGCCGACTGGTTGAACTACATCCGGCGCTTGCGCGATGAAGACCGGACCGAGGAAGCCAAGGCCAGCATGGTGGAGTTTCGTCGGCGCTATCCGTATTCCACGATTCCGCCGGACCTTGCGCCGCTGCTGCGCGAATGATGCTATGCACGTTGGCGTCGCCAGCGCGCTTCACGCTGGAAACCAAGAAGAGCCGCTTCCTGGCCCAGGCGATCGCTGCGGAGACGGCCGAGCAGGCATTGGCCTGGCTGCGAGAAATCGCCGATCCGGACGCGACGCACAACTGCTGGGCTTACCGGATCGGCAGCGCCTACCGATTCTCCGATGATGCCGAACCCGGCGGAACTGCGGGCCGGCCGATCCTGGCGGCGATAGACAGCCAGGGCTTCGACCAGGTGATGGTGGTCGTCACCCGCTGGTACGGCGGCATCAACCTGGGCGCCGGCGGCCTGGCCCGCGCCTACGGCGGTTCAGCGGCCGAATGCCTGCGCACGGCGCAGCGGCGCGAGCTGGTGGCGACGGTCGAGGCGGAGCTCACCTGCGATTTCGCATTGGCCAACTCGGTCCATTCACTATTGACGACGTTTGCCGCGGAAAAGCTCGCGGAATCCTTTGACGAGCATGGACTGCGCTTGCGTTTGCGCCTGCCCGCCTCCATGTATGCAGGCTTGGCAGAGCGCCTGCGCGACATCAGTCGCGGCGCCGCCTTTCTGAAAGTCATCGAGGCCGCAGGCG
>JBAZBG010000384.1:0-3300 GCA_041671585.1 Arenimonas sp.
GGCTTCAGCCGCGATGCTTCCCCGCCCATGTTGGAGCGGCTTCAGCCGCGATGCTTCTCCAGGTTGTCCGGGTGGAGAGGCATCGCGGCTGAAGCCGCTCCAACGGGGTTAGGAGGTGCGGGCGTTGGTGGCGGCGATCTGGGCGAGGCGGCGCACGGCGACCGATAGCGTCGCGAAGTCCATGCTGCGAAGGTTGCGCATGTCGCCAAACATGTTCAACGTGTACTTCAGCGCGGCATCGTCGCGGGCCAGCCACTGCCTGACCAACGCCTCGGGCTTGGCGCCGTTGCCTGCCGTGGCCAGCACGTTGCCGACCAGCAAACGCTGTTGCGCCTGCAATTCGTCGCGCAGCACACCGCGAGCCTGCGCGTGCCAGCGACCGTCGACCGGCAGTTTCTCGACGTTGTCCATCAGCCACTTGCTGTGCAAGGCGTCGGACAAGGCAAAGTAGACCAGGCCGACATCGGCGACCGGGAGCTTGCGCTCCAACGCCACTTCGACGATATCCAGCCCATAGGTCAGATAAGGCAGGCAGGCCAGGCCGAGCGCGAGCTCGACCGGGAAGCCCTGCTTCTGCCACAGCTCCACGTCGGCGTGCAGCGAAGCGCGGCTGTCGGCCGGCAGAATCTGCGGCAAGGCTTCGCGCAGCGCCTTCATTGGCGCCGAGTAACGCTCAACCATGCTGGCGATGACCAGGTTTTCGGCCGGACGATTGAGCAACCAGCGCGTCATGTTTCGCTGCAAGTGCCAGAGCGCGGTCAGCGCGGCGATCTGCGCCGCTTCGGTCACTTTCAGGTCGAGCTCGTCGATGCCCGACCAGAAGGTGCGCGCGTCGAGCACTTCGCGGCTGATGCTGTAGGCCTTGGCGATCTGCGCCGGCGTCTCGCCGGTGTCTTCCTGCAGGCGCTGCAGGAAGGTCGCGCCCATGCGGTTGACCATGGAATTGGTCACCGCAGTGGCGATGATCTCGCGGCGCAGGTGGTGGTTTTCCATGTCCGCGCTGTAGCGTTGCTGCAGCGCCTTCGGGAAATAGCGCACCAGCTCCTTGGACAGATGTGGATCTTCCGGGACGTCCGAATCGAGCATCTGGTTGTAGATCACGATCTTGTCGTAGGACAGCAGCACCGACAGCTCCGGTCGGGTCAGGCCCTGGCCGCGCGATTTGCGATCGCTCAGTTCGGCGTCGGAGGGCAGGAACTCGATGGCGCGGTCGAGCAGACCCTGGGCTTCCAGCGTTCGGATGAAGTGACCGAACGAACCCAGTCGCGGCGCGCTCATCGCTTCCATCAGGCTGATTGCCTGGTTCTGCCGGTAATTGTCGTTGAGCACCAGCTCGCCGACTTCATCGGTCATGCTTGCCAGCAGCGAGTTGCGCTGTTCCATGCTCAGCTCGCCGCGCTTGACGATGTCGCCGAGCAGGATCTTGATGTTCACCTCGTGATCGGAGGTATCCACGCCCGCGGAGTTATCGATGAAATCGGTGTTGAGCAGCACGCCGTTGTGCGCGGCTTCGATGCGCCCGCGCTGGGTCATGCCGAGGTTGCCGCCCTCGCCCACCATCCGGCAACGCAGATCGTGGCCGTTGACGCGCAGGCTGTTGTTGGCGCGATCGCCCACTTCGGCATGCGATTCACTGGCGGCCTTGACGTAGGTGCCGATGCCGCCATTCCAGAGCAGGTCCACCGGCGCCTTGAGGATGGCGTTCATCAGATCGGATGGCGGCATCTGATCGACGTCAGCATCGATGTGCAAGGCTGCTTTCACTTCCGGCGTCAACGGAATGGTCTTGGCCGAACGCGGATAGATGCCGCCACCGGCCGAGATCAGCTTGCGATCGTAATCGTCCCAGCTCGAACGCGGCAGCTTGAACATGCGATCGCGCTCGGCGAACGAAATGGCCGCGTCCGGATTCGGGTCGAGGAAAATATGCCGGTGGTCGAACGCCGCCAGCAGGCGGATGTGCTGCGAGAGCAGCATGCCGTTGCCGAACACGTCGCCGGACATGTCGCCGATGCCGACCACGGTGAATTCCTGCGTCTGGCAATCGCGGCCAATCGCGCGGAAGTGGCGTTTGACCGACTCCCAGGCGCCTTTCGCGGTGATGCCCATGCCCTTGTGGTCGTAACCGACCGAACCGCCGGAGGCAAATGCATCGCCCAGCCAGTAGCCGTGTTCGGCGGAAATGCCGTTGGCGATGTCGGAAAAGGTAGCCGTGCCCTTGTCGGCGGCGACCACCAGGTACGGATCGTCGTTGTCGTGGCGCACGACATCGACCGGATGCACGACCTTGCCATCGACCAGGTTGTCGGTGATGTCGAGCAAGGCGTTGATGAAACGCTTGTAGCAGGCGATGCCTTCGGCCAGCACCGCGTCGCGATCGCCACCGACCGGGGAGCGCTTGACGAAGAAGCCGCCCTTGGAGCCGACCGGCACGATGACCGTGTTCTTTACCATCTGCGCCTTGACCAGGCCCAGCACTTCAGTGCGGAAATCCTCACGGCGATCCGACCAGCGCAGGCCGCCGCGCGCGACCGGGCCGAAACGCAGGTGCACGCCTTCCACGAACGGCGAATAGACGAAGATTTCGCGATAGGGGCGCGGCTTTGGCAGTTCCGGCAGCGCCGCAGGGTCGAATTTGAAGCTGATGTAGTCCCGGTGCGTGCCGCCGTCGCCCTTTTTCTGGAAATAGCTGGTGCGCAGCGTCGCATTGATCGCGGTCTTGAAGGCCCGCAGGATGCGGTCCTCGTCCAGGCTGGACACCTTTTCCAGCGTGATCGCCAGAGCATCGCCGCAGGCGTCGATCTGCGCGCTGCGATCGAGCGCGCGGTCGGCGCCCATCTCTTCCAGGATGGTGGCGAGCTCATGGCGCTGGTCGACCGGCACGATTGCCGTCAGGGAGACGCGCAGCGCGTCGCAGGTCTTCGGGTCGGCCTTGATGTCGCGGCCCGGCTCGAAGCGCGCCTCGAACAGTTCGACCAGCAGGCGGGCGACCAATGGATAGCGCACCAAGGTCTCTTCCATGTAGGCCTGCGAAAACGTGACGCCGGTTTGCTGCAGGTATTTGCAGTAGCCGCGCAGCATCGCCACCTGGCGCCAACCCAGGCCGGCAGCGAGGACCAGGCGGTTGAAGCCGTCGCTTTCCGCATCGCCGCGCCACATGGCGGCGAAGGCATCCTCAAAACGCGCGCGCGCCGAGTCGACGTCGACCTTGCCGGTCAGCGGTTCGACTTCGAAATCCTGGATGACCACGCGGCCGTCATCGATGTCCAGCTCGTACGGATGCTCGCTATTGATGCGCAG
>JBAZBG010000385.1:0-3285 GCA_041671585.1 Arenimonas sp.
ACCGAGGAACAGTCCCGCAGCGAGCTGGCCTCGCTGACGCTGGGCTGCGGCGCCGCGGCGATGGTGCTTTCGCGCAGCGAGCTGTGCCCGGATGCGCCGCGCTACAAAGGCGGCGTCACCCGCGCCGCCACGCAGTGGAACGGCCTGTGCCGCGGCAACCTGGACCGCATGGTCACCGACACCCGCATGCTGCTGATCGAAGGCCTGAAGCTGGCCAGCACGACCTTCGCCGCCGCGCGCCTGGCGCTCGGCTGGGTGGTCGGCGAGATCGATGAGTTCGTCATCCACCAGGTCAGCCGCGTGCACACCGACGCGATGATCAAGGCGTTCGGCATCGATCCGGCGAAAGTACTGACCATCTTCCACGAGCACGGCAACATCGGCCCGGCCTCGGTGCCGATCGTGCTGAGCAAGTTGCGCGACCTCGGCCGCCTGAAGAAGGGCAACCGCATCGCGTTGCTCGGTATCGGCTCGGGACTGAACTGCTCGATGGCCGAAGTGGTCTGGTGAGTGCGGACGCGTTGAGCGCCGAACAGGCGCGCGTGCTTGGCAAGGGTCCGTTTCCCGATTATCCGTTCGTACCGAAAGCCTTCGTCCATCCGAATGGGCTGACGCAAAGCTATCTGGACGAGGGCAGTGGCGACCCGGTCGTCATGCTGCACGGCAATCCTTCGTGGAGCTATTACTGGCGCAAGCTGGTGCTCGGCCTGCGCGATCGCTACCGCTGCATCGTGCCCGACCACATCGGCATGGGCCTGTCGGACAAACCCGACGATTCGCGCTACGCCTACACGCTGCAATCGCGCGTCGACGACCTGCAGCGCCTGCTCGACTCGCTGCCCCTGGGCGACAGCATCACGCTCGCGGTGCATGACTGGGGCGGCATGATCGGTTTTGGCTGGGCGCTGCGCAATACCGCGCGCGTCAAACGCCTGGTGATCCTCAACACCGCCGCCTTTCCGTTACCGGCGGCCAAGGCCATGCCCTGGCAGTTGGCGCTGGGCCGCGATTCGCGCCTGGGCGCCGGGCTGATCCGCGGCTTCAATGCCTTCGCCGGCGGCGCCGTGCGTTACGGCGTCGAAACGAAAATGCTGCCTGCGGTTGGGCGCGCTTATGTCGCGCCCTACGATTCCTGGGCCAACCGGATCAGCACCTTGCGCTTCGTGCAGGACATCCCGCTGTCGCCGGGCGACAAGGCCTGGTCGCTGGTCGAACAGGCCGGCGAGCGCTTGCCCACTTTCGCCGACCGTCCGGCCTTCATCGGTTGGGGGCTGCGCGATTTCGTGTTCGACCAGCACTTTCTCGAAGGCTTCCAGCGCGCGCTGCCGAACGCCGAACAACACGTCTTCGGCGACGCCGGCCACTACGTGCTCGAAGACAAAGCCGCGATCCTGACCCCCGCCATCCGCAGCTTCCTCGACCGCCACCCAGTCTAGCTCACTGTAGGAGCGGCTTCAGCCGCGAAGCTTTTCGGTGTAGGAGCGGCTTCAGCCGCGAAGCTTCTCGGTCAAGTGCATCGCGGCTGAAGCCGCTCCAACATGCCGCCTATTCGGTGGCGGCCCCAGCAGACTTGAGCGGCGGCCGGTCGTGCAGGTTGGCCAGCAATTGCTGGAAGCGCGGCAAGTCGCGCAGCGACGCCAGGTCGGCATCGTGTTTGATCCAGTCGTAATAGCCGCCGCCGCGTCCGATCGAACGTTCAAGCAACTCCAGCGCGCGTTCGCAGTCGCCGCCCAAGGCGTAGAAACAGGCGACGTTGTACAAGGTGCCGAAATCGTCCGGCCGCAGTCGCAGCGCCTTCTCCGCATACGTCCGGCCTTCCTCGCCGCGGCCGAGCCGTTGCATCAGGCCGGCCGCCATGTAATGCAGGCGCGCGTTCTCCGGTTCCATGTCGCATTGATGCAGCAGGCCGCTCAGGGCGCGCCGGGCCATGGCGTCGGCGCCGGCGCGATCGCCCTTGGCGTCGAGCGCGCCGACGGCGAGCGCCAGCGCGATGTACTCGTCGGGACGAGTCCGGTGCGCCTGTTGAAACAATTCGGCGGCGCGCGCGTGATCGCCCTGCGCGTAGCAATGCCGGGCGAAGTAGTAGTACGCCTCGTGCAACTCCGGATTCAGGGCAATGGCGCGCTCGAAAGAGCGGGTCGCACCGGCGCCGTCACCGGCGAGCGAACGAACATGGCCCTGCGCCACATGCGCTTCGGCCAGATCCGGCGCCAGATCGAGGGCCTTGGCGGCTGCGGCCGACGCTTCCGGCAGGACCTGAGCGGCCGGCACCATGCGCCAGAGCAACTGCTGCGCCAGGCTGTCGGCCAGGCCCGCGAGGGCCTGGGCGTAGTTCGGGTCGAGTTCGATTGCGCGCCTGAACATGTTGGGAGCACTCCGCCAAGCCAGGTCGCTGATCTGCCCGGCCATCTGCCGCCCGCGCAGGTAGTACTCGTATGCGGCGATGTTGCTCGGTGCATAACGCAGGCTGCGGCCGAGCGCCGGACCGGTCAGGGAAAACTTCAACGCCTGGGCGACGTTCTTGGCGATTTCGCTCTGGATCGCGAATACATCCTCGATCTGCCGTTCGTAACTCTCCGACCACAAGTGGTAGCCGTTCTTGGTATCGATCAACTGCGCGGTGATCTTCAGGCGCTGGCCGGCCTTGCGCACGCTGCCCTCGAGGATCGCGTCGACATTGAGCAGGCGACCGATCTCGCGCGGATCGACGCTGCCATCGCGAAAACGGAACGAGGCCGTGCGCGAAGCCACCCGCAGGCCGCGCACGCAGCACAGCGAGTCGATGATCTCTTCCGCCAGGCCGTCGCAGAACCAATCCTGGTCGCGAGCTTCGCTCAGGTCGGCGAAGGGCAGGATCGCCATGGCGGCAATCGGCGACATCGGCGCGGAATCGGCTGCCGTTCCCGGCGACGAGAGCCCGGTACCCGCGCTGGCCGGTTCGGTGCGAACCAGTCCGCGCGTGGTCAAGTCGAAGATCCAGGCAAGCGCGCAGGCCGGCAGGAAACCCAGCGCCAGCGCAATGATCAGCGAGCGTTGCGACCACGGCGGCAGGCCCAACGGCTCGAAGGTCACGTCGGCGATCTGCAACAGCAGCCAGGCCACCACCAGGTACGCGGCGGCCGAGCGGAATACCCGGCGTCGCCGCAGCTCGGCGATGTGGCGCTTCAGGGTCTGTGGCCAGCCGGGCATCCGGATATTGCCTCCAGGATCCGCAACAACGGTGTCGCCAGTCTAGCCGACGCAACCAGATGTAGGAGCGGCTTGACCAGACATGCGTCTGTTGGA
>JBAZBG010000386.1:0-3282 GCA_041671585.1 Arenimonas sp.
ATCCTGGCAGCGGCACGGCGAACGAGCGGAAGACCACGGCACATGAAATCACTGATCCGTTCGCTGGCACACATCGCCCTGCTGGCCGCGGCCGGCACCGCCGCCGCGCAGACCGACACCGACGCGGCGCAACCCGCTGCCGAACCGGCGGGGAGCACCAGCAACCCGGGCAGTTTCGACCGGCAGTTTCAGGAAGCCCGCCGCATGGCGCTTTCCGGACAGCGCGACGAAGCCATTCGGGCCTATACCGAACTGCTGGCGCGCTCGCCCGGCAACGTCGATGTGCTGCTCGGCCGCGGCCAGGTGTACTCGTGGATGGGCAGCTGGCCTGAGGCCGAGGCCGATCTGCTCGCCGCCACCGCCGCGTCGCCGCGCTATGCCGGCGCCTGGACCGCGTTGGGCAACATGTATATGTGGAGCGACCGTCCCACGCAGGCGATCGACGCCTTCGGTCACGCGATCGACCTGGCGCCGAACGACGCCGCAGCCCGGGTCGCGCGCGGTCGCGCCTATCGTGCCGCCGGCGATGCCGCTGCGGCCGGCGCGGAATTCGATGCCGCCGCCGCGCTTGGCGCCGACCCCGCGCAAGTGGCGGGCTTGAAGCTGTCGCTGACGCCGCGCGTGCAGAATCCGGAAGCCGTGGCTCCCGAGGGCTTCCTGTGGTCGGGCAGCATCGCCTCGAGCTGGACCACGTTCTCGGGGGGCCGTTCCGACTGGAGCGACTACACGATCTCCGTGCGTCGCCATTTCAGCCGCGGTTCGCTGGCGCTGGAAATGCTCGGCGCCCGCCGCTTCGATACCAACGACAACGCCTGGGCGCTCGACGCCTACGTCCACCTGTGGCCGCGCGCCTATGTAAACCTGCGCTACCAGCACGGACCGGAAGGGGATCTGTATCCGGACCGTTCCTGGCGCGCGGAAATTTTCCAGGGCGTCGGTCGCGGCTGGGAATTGTCCGCCGGCTACGATCGCCTGGAGTTCGCCGACAACGTCGACATGTATTCGTTCGGCATCGGCAAGTACACCGGCAACTACTACGTGCGCTGGCGTCGCCTGTTCGTGCCCAAGGACGACTCCGACAGCGTCAGCGACCAGTTGTTGCTGCGCTACTACTACACCGGCGATGGCGACACCTACGTCGAGGTCAAGGCCGGTTTCGGGCGCAGCGACGACAGCCTGTCCGGCAGCCAGTCCCGCCGGTCGTCGGGGAGCGTGGCCTGGGTGCGTTATCCGAGCCCGCGTTGGGGCTTCAAGATCGGCGCCGACATCAGCAACGAAGCCGACGGCTTTGACGGCCGCGGTGTGTTCGGGGCGCTGTACCTGCGCTGGTGAGCAGTCGCGATGCCGGTCGCCTGCTGACCGACCGGATTCCGGTCGAGTCCTCCGAACCGGGCGCCCTGGCCGCCGCCGCGGCGCGCTTTTTCCAGCTGTTGCCTGCCCTGCTGTTGGCCCTGCTGTGCCTGCGCGTCGCCGAACTGACGGCAGGCATCGAGTCCGGCGCCACGTCTTCGCAGTTGGCCGCGCTGGTGATGGGTGCGATCGGCGTGGACCTGGTCAACCTGGCGCGCTACCTGCCGGTCCTGCTCCTGGCTTCACTGCCCTTCCTGCTGGTGCGCCGCCCCCGCGGCTCGGTCATCGGCCTGGGGCTGGCGTGGTGCTTGCTGATACTCGTGCAGGCGGCGCTGGTCCAGTATTTCCTCACTGCGCGGGTGCCGCTGGGCGCCGATCTGTTTGCCTATTCACCCAAGGACATCCAGAAAACGATCATCGGCGGCCTGGCCTTCCACCTGTCGGTGATCGTCGGCCTGAGCCTGGCCTTGATCGTGTTCTGGGCCGTGTTGATCCGGCAAGGCCGGCGGACGCCGCCCCAGTCGCGAGTGCCGCTGGCGGTCATCGCGCTGACTCTGGTGATCCTGGCGATCTCGCCGTGGCGATCGGCATTCATCGATTTCGAGAACGAGGATGCGCGCAATCTCAAGCTCAGCAAGATTTCCTATTTTCTCGACGATGGCTTCCTCTACCTGACACCGACACCGGCGTTCCTGCGTGCGACCGAAGCGCCGGCAGGCGGGCCGGGACTCGATGACAGCATCGCCGGCTTTCGTTACCTGGACCCGACTTATCCCTTCCTGCACGCCGAGCAAACGCCCGATGTGCTCGGCCCGCACTTCAGCCTTCGTCCGGGCCGGCCACCGAACCTGGTGGTCATCGTCGCCGAAGGCCTGGGCCGATCGTTTTCCGGCCCTGGCGCCAGGCTCGGCAGTTTCACCCCGGCGCTGGACCGGCTCGCCGACCACGGCCTGTACTGGGAGAATTTCCTGGCCGTGCAGGGCCGCACCTTTGCCGTGCTGCCGTCCTTGTTCGGATCGCTGCCGTTTGGCGAAAACGGTTTTTCCCGGCTGGCCGAACGCATGCCCGCCCACCACACGCTGCTCAGCGTGCTCGGGCAGCAGGGCTACGAGCTGAAGTTCTATTGCGGGTTCGACTCCGATTTCGACAACGAGCGCACCTTCCTCAACCGGCAAGGGATCGACTTGTTGGTGGATCGCTTCAACTTCGGCAAGCAATACAAGATGAGCAACAGTTGGGGGTTCGCCGACGGCGACCTGATCTCGCGCGTGCTCGAGGGCGAGCGGCACAACACCAGGCAGCCATTCCTGGCCGTGATCAAGACGGTGACCATGCACACGCCTTACCGGTTCGCCGGCCAGGCCGGTTACAACGCGCGCTTCGAGCAGCGCCTGGTTGAACTGGGCGTGTCGGAACGCCGCAAGGCCGCCTATCGCGCGCACCGCGACATCTACACGTCGATCCTGTACACCGACGACGCGCTCGGTCGTTTCTTCGACGAGGCCAAGCGCCTGCCCGGTTACGAGAACACGGTTTTCGTCCTGGTCGGCGACCACCGCCTGCCGGAGCTGCCGATGGCCACGCGCATCGAGCGCTACCACGTGCCGCTGCTGATCGTGTCGCCCTTGCTCAAGGCGCCGGCCCGGATCAAGTCGGTGTCTTCGCACTTCGATGTCACGCCCTCATTGCTGGCGTTTCTTTCGAACAACTACAACATCAAGACGCCGCAGGCGGTCGCCTGGATCGGCTCGGGCCTGGATACCGAGCCGACGTTTCGCAATATCCATCAGTTCCCCCTGAAGCAGACCAAGACCAATCTCGTCGACTTCGTGTCCGGCACCTGGTTCATCAACCAGGGCCAGCTGTACACGCTCAACGACGGCATGAACATCGAGCCGAGCGAGGACGCGACGGCGATGATCCAGGTACAGG
>JBAZBG010000387.1:0-3255 GCA_041671585.1 Arenimonas sp.
GTTGCGCGCCTTTCGGCAGGTGTCGCACGTGTCCAGTCCATAAACAGTCGTCATTGTTGCGCGCCGATGGAAGACTCAGCCGGAGAGTTCACTTTCCCTGCTTGGCGCCCGCCGCTTTCGCGCCGCCGAGGTGAGTGGCCAGAAAATCCAGCAACTTCGTGTAGTACGCGCGTTTGTTGGCTTCGACATAGAAGCCGTGGCCTTCATTCGGGACATAAAGTGTTTCCACGGAACCGCCAGCCTTGCGCAGGGCGCTTTCCATTTTCTTGGTGTGTGCAGCCGGCGCTACCTTGTCTTCTTCGCCCGCGACAAGCAGTACCGGCACCTTGATGCGATCGGCCATATTGGTAGGTGAGTTCGCGGCAAGCATCTCGCCTTCGCCAACCCACTCGCGGCGCTCGGTCTCAATGGCCTTGCTGCGGTTCTTTCTCTCCGCAACCAGCATGGGCAGGTCGTAAACACCGACGTAGCCCACGGCGCAACGATATAGTTGCGGTTCCTTGGCCACCCCCATCAGCGACGCGAAGCCACCGTAGCTGGCGCCGTATATGCAGATGTGATTGGGGTCGGAAATTCCCTGCGCAATCGCCCATTTCGTCGCGTCGGTCAAATCATCCTGCATCTTTCCGCCCCATTCGCGACTGCCGGCGTGGCTGAAGGCACGTCCATAATTTCCAGAACCGCGAAAGTTGACCTGAAGCACCGCGTAGCCCGCCTTGGCGAGCATCTGGACATCGTCGTCGAATTCCCACTTGTCAAAAACCTCGATGGGTCCGCCATGCGGCATGATCACGGTCGGCAAGTTCTTTCCAGTCGAATCCTTGGGCACCGTCAGGTAACCAGGCAGGGCCAGGCCATCGCGTGCCTTGAATTCCACCGGCCTCACTTCACCCATGGCTTCCGGATCGATCGCGCCGCGACGGCTGAAGATCAGATCGGCTGACTTCTCGACGGTGTTGAACAGGTAGAACTCGCCCGGGTTAGTTGCGCTTCCCGCCCAGACAACCGCCAACTTTCCGTCCTTGGTGGTCGAAGTAACCTGGACGCTTCGACCGTCGAACGCCGCCTCCAGACTGCGTTGAAGCCGTGCTTCCGGCGCAGTCTTGTCAAAGAACTGCGTTTTTGGAATGCCATCCATGAACACCGCGCCCACTGGTGCCGACGCAGCATCGAACGAACGGATGATAGTTAGTGGATCGGCCTTCGCGTCGCGCAGCGCTTCGGTCCGGGCCTTGGTCGTCAGGTTCAGCGCGACGATGGAATCGGGACCTTCCGCGTGCTCGGCCTGCAGATGGGCGGGTTTGTTGTCGGCGGAGAAACCGATCGGCGCCTCAATCACATGCGTGCTTGCTTCGTCGTTGATCAACTGCCACTCGCTCTCATCGCCGTCGCGGTAAAAAAGCTTGGATAAGTTATCGATGCCCGCCCCTTGGGCGAATCGCACTGTACCCGTGTTATCGGTAGTGAAGTGGGCGGAACTCACCGGCGCGCGGACGATGAACTTTCGCTCGCCCGTGTAGACATCCAGTAGCTCCGCGCGGCGGCTTGGATCGGCTCCAAACGGACTGGCCGTGATGACCACCCACTGATCGTCGCCGGGAAGGTCGTCGACCACCCAGGCATAGATCAACTCTTCTTTCTTCTTTTGCAGTCGGCTCCCGAGCCCCGGAGCGCCAACCCGCTGCCCAACCAGCAGCTCGCTCTGACCCGTTTCAGCATTGACCGAAAATATTTCGCCGGTCGGCTGAGGCTGATCCATCTCGCCGAAATATTTCTCCGCAACAGCAAACAGGATTCTGTTTGGACTCACCCACAAAATGTCCTGAATGTGGCGATTCTTGCCAGGGTTGACGCCGGAGGTCGCCTTCTTGTCGGCGCGCCGGACGATCTGTAACCCGGTGCGATCTCCGGACTGGACGGTGACAGCATAGTATTCGCCAGTCGGGGAGATGGTGATGGTCGAGAATTGATCCTTTTTCAGGAACGGCTCGAGTTCCACTTGCGCGGCGGCCGGCACGCTGGCGATAAGCAAGCCCGCGAGCAGCAAGCGCACGGCGCATCTGACAACATTCATTCCACTGATCCCCTTAGAAGTTCATTCACAGATGTCTTGCTGCGCGTCTTCGCATCGACCTGCTTGACGATAACTGCGCAGTATAACGAGTACTTGCCGTCGGCCGACGGCAAGGAGCCTGATACCACGACGCTGCCCGCGGGCACGCGTCCATAGGAAATTTCACCGGTGGCGCGGTTGTAGATGCGTGTCGACTGGCCGATGAACACGCCCATGCCGATCACACTGCCCTTCTCGACCACCACGCCCTCGACCACTTCGGAACGCGCGCCGACAAAACAGTCGTCCTCGATGATGGTCGGGGAGGCTTGCAGGGGTTCCAACACGCCACCGATGCCGACGCCGCCGGACAAGTGGCAGCGTGCGCCGATCTGTGCGCACGATCCCACTGTCGCCCAGGTATCGACCATGGTGCCGGCGCCGACGTGGGCACCGATATTGACGAAGCTGGGCATCAGCACGACGTCTTTGCCCAGGTAAGCGCCGCGGCGCACCACCGCGCCAGGAACCACGCGCACGCCCAGGTCGCGGAAAGAGGTCTCGTCGAAGCCTTCGAACCGGGTCGGCACCTTGTCCCAGAACGGGCCCGGCGCGCCCGCCGGCATCAGCTGCATGTCGTTGCAGCGGAAATAGAGCAACACCGCCTTCTTCAGCCATTCGTTCACGCGCCAGCCGCCGGCCGCCGGCTCGGCTACGCGCTCCCTGCCCGATTCCAGGAGCCGGATGACGTCCTCGACCATGGACCGCGTCGACCCTTCGATCTCCGCTGTCGTCAAACTGGCGCGACGCTCGTACGCGTTCTCGATCGATGCGCGCAGCGTCGCGTTGCTACCGGCTGGATGCTTTCTTGCCATTTGCCACGTCTCCTTCCAGGCAGGCGATCAACGCGCTGCGCATGTCTTCCAATGTTTTCGAATCAGTCAACGCCCGATCGTTCTGGTCGCTGAGCAGGAAAATATCCTCGATCCGCTCGCCGAACGTCGCGATTCGCGCATCATGCACGCGCGCGCGATTGCTGCGCAGCACTTGCGCGACATCGGCCAACAGGCCGGGACGATCGGTGCCGACCAGGCTGAGCCGGGTCCGGTGGCCGTCATCGAGCGTGTCGAACTCCACGCGCGCCGGCACCCGGAAATGGCGCAGGTGCCGGGGCATTGCCCGCCGCGCCGGCTTCACCGTCG
>JBAZBG010000388.1:0-3248 GCA_041671585.1 Arenimonas sp.
GGCCGCGCGCAGCCTGGCCGTCCACTGGCTCGTGCAGCGACTGTTGCGTGGCCGGACCAGCACGGACCTGGCGCGCATTCCGATGCATCTGTTCGCCCGCCACGGCGTGACACCGTCGCAGTTGGCTACCGGGTCGGCAGACGCCCTGGTGCGTGACTGGGGCAGGGAATTGCTGCAAGCCATGCCGGCCGATGTGGCCGGGGCGGCCCTGATCAGGCGCAGCCGGTATCGCTTTGACCGGGCCAGGCTGGCGCGGTTGGCCGCAGGCAAGGGGCTGGCCGAACCACCCGCCCCGCTGACCTTGTGGCATGCCTGGCGCGCCGCCCGTAGCCTGTGAAATGCCGTGTTGCGACCTCCGTGCGCGATTATCCTGCCCAGTTGACGTACCCTGCACACGCCCCCACTTAGTCTTTTCAACCTTCTTCGACCTGCGAACCTGCCCATGGCTCCGATCACCGAAAACCTGGCCCGCGTCATGCCCGACATCGCCAACGAGGCCAGGCCCGCCGTCGCCGGTCTGCTCGATTGGGTCGGCATGGGCGAAATCGAGATGCCGGTCAGCGTGATCGACGCCAACGGCGTGCCGCTCACCAGCGGCGCGCGGGTCAACGCCTTCGTCAATCTCAAGCGCGCCGATGTGCGCGGCATCCACATGTCGCGGCTCTACCTGCACGTCGACAAAGCGTTGTCGGCCGAGGCGCTGTCGCCCTGCAGTCTGCGTCGCCTGCTCAAGGACTTCCTGGATTCGCACGCCGATCTGTCCGATCGCGCGATGGTGCAGATCCACTTCGATTACCTGATCCGGCGTCCGGCGCTGGTCAGCGACAACACCGGCTGGAAATCATATCCGGTCAGCGTCAACGCGGTGCTCGATCGCGGCCAGTTTTCACTGGAGCTCGGCGTGCAGGCGGCCTATTCCAGTACCTGCCCGTGTTCGGCGGCCTTGGCGCGCCAGCTTATCCAGGAAAATTTCGCCAAGGATTTTCCGGCGGATGCCGCGCTTGATTACGCCGCGGTCATGCGCTGGCTGGGCAGCGAGCAGGGCATCAACGCTACCCCGCATAGCCAGCGCAGCACGGCCGAGGTCAAGGCACGGCTGGCCCCCTCGTTCCAGAACCTGCCTTTCCTCGAAGTCATCGACCGCATCGAAACCGCCTTGAAAACGCCGGTGCAGACGGCAGTCAAGCGCGAAGACGAACAAGCCTTCGCCCGACTCAACGGCCAGAACCTGATGTTTTGCGAAGACGCCGCGCGACGCATGCAAAAGGCGCTCGACGAAGACGAGCGGATCAGCGATTTCTGGGTGCGCGCATCCCACTTCGAAAGCCTGCACCCGCACAACGCAGTCGCGGTTGCGACCAAGGGCATACCCGGCGGCTACACCTCAACGCCCTGAGCCGCACCGGTGTAGGAGCGGCTTCAGCCGCGATCTCTCAACGGCATCGCGGCTGAAGCCGCTCCCACACGGCATCGCGGCTGAAGCCGCTCCCACACGGCATCGCGGCTGAAGCCGCTCCCACACGAGGCCGGACGCGATTCCGGCCTTCATTGTTTTTGGGGGCGCGCATCCGGCAGACTGCTGCAGGGATCAGGCGGGGGTGCGCATGAACTGGATGCTGGGGTTGATCGGGGCATTGGTCGGCGTGGGCGTGGGCGCGGAAAGCGAGGAACTGCTCGGCGCGATCGTCGGGTTCTTCAGCCTGTACTTGCTGCTGTCCTTGAATCGGCTCCGGCGCGAAGTGGCCGTGCTCACGCGCGAACTGTCGGTCAGCAAAGGACGTCTGGCGGCGTTGTCCACCGCTGCGCCGCCGCAATCCGCAGCTGCGACCAGCCCCGGACGTACCGAGTTTCCCGAGCGCGGCACGCCAGCGGAGCCCATGCAACCGCCAGCAGCCGGCGACGGCATCGGGGCAGGCATTGCTGCTGCAACGACATCAGCCGAATCCGGCGCAGGCAGGACGGTTGAAGTCCCCACGAGTGCCGCCCGCAGTGCGGACGTTGCCCCGGCAGCGCCCAGGCCGCCGCCGATTCCGCGCACACCCAGGGCGCCGGCGCCTCCGGGCTGGGAAGAAAAACTCGCGGCCAGGATCAAGAGCTGGTTCACCGAAGGCAATGTGCCGGTGAAGATCGGCGTACTGGTGCTCCTGTTCGGCGTTGCGGCCGCGTTGCGCTACGCGGCCGCGCAAGGCTATTTCACCCTGCAAATCGAAGTTCGGCTCGCGCTTATCGCGGGTGGCGGCCTCATCGCCCTGGCGTTGGGCTGGCGTGAGCGTGGGCGTCGGCCCGCATTCGGCCTGAGCTTGCAGGGCGGAGCACTGGGTGTGCTCTTGTTGACTGTATTCGCCGCGTTTCGCTTGTACGGGTTGTTGCCGCCCGCCATGGCGTTCGCTCTGGTGGTGGTGCTGGTGGCAGGCGCCGCGTTGCTCGCCGTACTGCAGAACAATATGGCGCTGGCCGTGCTCGGGTTTCTCGGCGGCTACCTGGCGCCGGTTCTGATTTCCACCGGCAGCGCCAATCACATCGCGTTGTTTTCATATTACGCAGTGCTCAATGCCGCGGTCTTCGTCATTTCATGGCGGCAAAGCTGGCGGCTGCTGAACCTGATCGGATTCCTCTTCACGTTTGGCGTCGGCACGGCCTGGGGCAGCAAGTACTACCGGCCTGAGATGTTCATGACGGTGGAACCTTTCCTGGTCGCCTTCTTCCTTTTCTACATCGTCATCGGTTTGCTCTACGTGGTCCGCCAGACCGAACACCGGCGGCCATGGGTAGACGGCACGCTGGTCTTCGGCACGCCCCTGGTGGCGTTCCCGTTGCAGGCAGGCATGTTGAAAGACGACCGCATCGGCATGGCCTTCAGCGCGCTCGCGGTCGCGCTCATCTATGCCGGGCTGGTCTATTGGTTGCGCCAGCGCCGCGGAGAACGTCTGCTTACTGAAGCCTACGCCGCCCTGGCCTTGGGCTTTGCCACGCTGGCCGTGCCGCTTGCGTTCAGTGCCAGCACCACGGCCAGCGTCTGGGCGTTGGAGGGAGCGGGAGTGGCATGGCTGGGTATTCGGCAGAACCGGAATTTCCCATGGCTGACCGGTCTGGCGCTGCAGCTGCTGGCGGCGGGCGCGTATTGCCTGAGCATCGTCAACGCTCCGCATATCGACTCCGCAGGTCGCCTGCTGCTGCTCAACGCCGAGTGGCTGGGCGCGGCGATCCTGGCGTTCTCCGGCTTCGCACTCGCCTTGATCCATGATCGC
>JBAZBG010000389.1:0-3245 GCA_041671585.1 Arenimonas sp.
TCGGTATCGCGGATCGGATTGGATGCGCCGGTGACAAAGCAGGCCATCGGAACGCCGGCGCGGTGCTGAGCGTGGCGGAGTAAAATCCGGCCGTTGGTAGGCTGCTCTTTTTGGGGAGCGGCCGGGGATGTTTGCCGTGGAGAGCTATGCCGCCGTTCGGCGCTTCGTGTTCGTGGAGGGTCACAGCCGTCGCGAGGCGGCGCGGGTGTTCGGGCTGAACAGGGAGACGGTGGCCAAGATGTGCC
Organism: Arenimonas sp.; assembly: GCA_041671585.1. Classification (GTDB taxonomy): domain Bacteria; phylum Pseudomonadota; class Gammaproteobacteria; order Xanthomonadales; family Xanthomonadaceae; genus Arenimonas. Next base: position 246 of record JBAZBG010000389.1, read on the forward strand.
GGTTCTCGCTGCCACCGGGATATACGCGCAAGGAGCCGGCGGCGAAGCCGAAGCTGGGGCCGCTGCTGCCGGTGATCGACGCGATCCTGGAAGCGGACCAGACAGCGCCTTTGAAGCAGCGGCATACGGCCAAGCGGATCTTCGAACGGCTGCGCGATGAGCATGGCTTTGCCGGCGGATATACCGTGGTGAAGGACCATGTCCGGCTCTGCCGGGCACGAGGGCGCGAGACGTTCGTGCCGCTGGCACACCCGCCCGGCCATGCGCAGGTGGATTTTGGCGAGGCGATCGGCGTGATCGGCGGCGTGCGTCAGAAGATCCACTTCCTGTGCATGGACCTGCCGCAGTCGGATGCCTGCTTCTTGAAGGCCTATCCACGCGAGACCACCGAGGCGTTCCTCGACGGGCATGTATCGGCGTTCGCGTTCTTCGACGGCGTGCCGCTGTCGATCCTGTACGACAACACGACGATCGCGGTGGCGAAGATCCTGGGCGACGGGAAGCGCGAACGCACGCGTGCCTTCACCGAGCTGTGCAGCCATTATCTGTTCCGCGATCGCTTCGCGCGCCCGGCCAAAGGCAACGACAAAGGCAAGGTCGAAGGGCTGGTCAAGTTCTCGCGCGCCAACTTCATGGTGCCGGTTCCGCACGCCGCCAGCTTCGACGATCTGAACGCCATGCTGGAAGAGCGCTGCCGCGCTCGACAGCGCGATCATGCCGGCCGCCATGCCGAGACGATCGGCGAGCGGCTGGTGGCCGATCGCGCAGCGCTGCGGCCGCTGCCGGCGGTGCCGTTGGACCCTTGCGAGAAGCGCGCGGCACGGGTCTCGTCGATGGCGCTCGTGCGCTACCGGACCAACGACTACTCGGTGCCGACCGCGTATGGCTTCCAGGACGTGGTGGTGAAGGGCTTCGTCGATGAGGTCGTGATCCTGTGCGGCGGCAAGGAGATCGCTCGACACCAGCGCTGCTATGGCGAGGGCGTGTTCGTCGCAGAGCCCCTCCACTATCTGGCGTTGATCGAGACCAAGCCGGGTGCGCTCGATCAAGCCGCGGCGTTGCAGGGCTGGGCGTTGCCGGACGTGTTCCAGCATCTGCGCCACCTCCTCGAAGCGCGGATGGGCAACCGCGGCAAGCGCGAGTTTATCCAGGTGCTGCGTCTGCTGGAGGCGCTGCCACTTGACATCGTCACTGGTGCAATAACCCAGGCGATCCAGATCGGCGCTGTCGGGTTCGATGCGATCAAGCTGATCGCGCTGGCGCGCATCGAGCGGCGACCCGCCCGGCTCGACCTGGCGGCCTATCCGCACCTGCCGCGAACGGCGGTGAAGACGACCTCGGCCGCCGATTATGCGGTGCTGGCGGCATGAGCGGCGCACCCGATACGATGCCGGTCGGCACGATGAGCGGCACGCCGCAGGTGCTGCTGGCCCATCACCTCAAGCAGTTGAAGCTGCCCACCGTGCTGCGCGAGTATGACAAGGTCGCGCGCGAGTGCGCGCGCGACGGCACGGACCATCCGCGCTACCTGCTGCGGCTCATCGAGCTCGAGCTGATCGATCGCGAACGGCGCACGATCGAACGGCGCATCCGCGCGGCACGGTTCCCGGCGGTGAAGAGCTTCGACACGTTCGAGTTTACCGCCATCCCGAGCCTCAACAAGATGCTCGTCCTAGAGCTTGCCCGCTGTGAGTATGTCCTGCGGCGCGAGAACATCATCGCGCTGGGCAACAGCGGGACGGGCAAGACGCATGTCGCGCTCGCCCTCGGCTTGGCCGCCTGCCAGAAGGGCTTTACCGTGACGTTCACGACCGCAGCCGCGCTGGTCAGCCAGCTGCTGGAAGCGCGCGACGAACGCCGCCTGCTGAAGATGCAGCGCGACCTTGCAGCAGTGAAGCTGCTGATCATCGACGAGCTTGGCTATGTGCCGCTGTCGCCCACGGGCGCGGAGTTGCTGTTCGAGGTGTTCTCCCAAAGGTACGAGCGTGGCTCCACGATCGTCACCTCCAACCTGCCGTTCGAGGACTGGACCCAGGTGCTGGGCAGCGAGCGGCTCACCGGCGCTCTGCTCGACCGGCTCACCCACCACGTCAGCATCCTGACGATGAACGGCGACAGCTATCGGCTGAAGCAGTCCGCCGGGCGCCGACGCTCCGCCGCCAGGGCGGAGCAAAACCAGGCCACCGAGATCATCGACCCCGACACCGGCGAGATCACCACCGCCTGATCAACGACGACAACGATATGAAGAGGGCCCCGATCGGGGCCCTCTTCATATCGTCAGGCCAGCATCAACAATGGCCTGCTTTTACTCCGCCCCGCTGGCCTGGAATCCGACCGGCGTTGACACTCACGAAGTTTCTGTTCGACCGGGCTTCTGGATGGACACGATCGACCAAACAGCAAGCGATATCCTTACCTAATGTTATACGGTTGCAGTATATATGCAAGAGGGCATGACGTTAAGTTTCGACTGGCCCCGCACAGAGCAGGGTACTGGGAGAGCCTATCGCCGCTTGACCCATCTTCCGGAAGATGCTGCGGCGAACAGCACAGGCGGTAATCGCGCCAAACAGCGTAGGAACGCACCCGTCACGCGGGGGCTAGAATTATGCAGGTGTAGTGTTAAGCTGCGCGGCGGGAGATTGGATGATGAGCGATGCAATGTCGCCGACAGGTGTGAGTGTGTTTCACATGCCGCGCCTTATGCCGGAAATTATGGGGAGGCTGTTTCCAGAGGTCGAGGTATCAAGCTCGGAAGACCTCAACGCAGTCTTTCTTTGCGCCGAGCTGGGCGAGCTTTCGCTGGTCAGGGCAATGCATTCGTCGCGCAATTGCCGCTCGATGCATCTCAAGCGCGACCAGCCCAGCAAACGGGCGGAGTTCGTCTTCGCGTGCATGCCCATCACCGGCAGTGTAGAGCTTCAGCATATCGGCAGAACTTGCGAGATTTCAGAAGGTTCGGTTGCGTTCCTGTCAACCGCCGACAACTATTCCATA
>JBAZBG010000390.1:0-3231 GCA_041671585.1 Arenimonas sp.
CTTGAACTGGTCCAGGTCGGGGCCCAGCACCAGATCCAGGGCAATGATCTCCGCGCCCAAGCTTGCGCAATCGAAGGGCGCCGGCTTGCCGTAGGTGTTGCTTGCAGCACGCTGGAGCACGGCGGGAATATCATCCGTGCCCAGGTTGAAATCCCTTAGCGGCGAGTGCTCGTCTGGTGCACTACTTTGCCGGCCGTCGACTCGGGCGGCGTCGGGCTTGGTGGCGGGTTGCGAAGCGCAGCCCGCCATGAGCAACACGGTGACGGCAAAGCCACAACAGGTGGAAGTGGTCACCTTCGCGATCTCCGGCAGGCGGTCCGACGCTTTGCCTGTATCCCACTACCTTGGGCTGGAGATTGCAAGTTGATTGCGATCTGGGCGAAGAGCTTCGCGGCTGAAGCCGCTCCTACAGGAGCAACCTTAGCGGTCGTTGGGTGGGGTCAGTTTGCGGCGCTCGGGGGAATAGAAGGGGCGCTCGACGATGCGGCAGGGCACCATGCGCCGCTGCCAGACCAGTTCGCGCTTGATGTAGATCTCCGCCCACAGTTCTTTCTTGCTGCTGAAATGCGGCGCATCGAGCATCGCCATCGCCAGGTTGCGCTTGCAGGTCGGCGACCACATGGCGGAGGTGGTCGCGCCGACGCGGTTCCTGCCGTCTTTGGAATCGTAGATCAGCGCGTCGATCGCCGGCTTCTTGCCGTCGACTTCCAGCCCGACCAGGCACTGCTTCAAGCCCTCCTTGCGCTGCTGCAGCAAGGCGCGGCGGCCGTTGAAGTGGCCCTTTTCCATGTCCACCAGCCAGTCCATGCCGAGCTCGAACGGCGTATGCGCGCGATTCACGCGCAGGGTGAACTCGGCATTGACGAACTCGGAATCCGGCAGCAGCAGGCCAGCCTCGATGCGGGCCATTTCCAGCGCGCCGAAGCCGATCGGGCGGATGCCGCGCGCTTCGCCGGCCGCCATCAGCGCGTCCCACAGCGCTCGCGCGTGCTGCGGCGCGATCCACAGCTCGTAGCCCAGGTCGCCGGTGAAGCCGGTGCGCGAGACCATGATCTCGAACCCGGGTTCCTTGAAGATGCCGATCTCGAACGGCTTTAGCTTCTCGACGCCAACCAGGCCCATCTTCTTGAGCACGGCGCAGGACGTCGGACCCTGCAGGGCAAGCGCGGCGATGTTCTGGGTGATCTCTTCGATCTGCACGTCGAAGCCGATGGCGGAATACAGGAACCAGTCGAGCTGACGTTCGGCGGTGCACAAGCGGAACTTGGTCTTGCCCAGGCGGAAGATGGTGCCGTCGTCGATGACGTGGCCGTTGTCGTCGCACCACATGGTGTAGGTGACGCGATTGGTCTTCAGCTTGCGCACGTCGCGGGTGACCAGCCGATTCAGGTAAGCCTCGGCGTCCGGCCCGGAGATCTGGTACTTGATCATCGGCGACATGTCGAACAGCGACGCCGTGTTGCGGATGGCGAAGTACTCGTGTTCGACCGAGGAGAACACGGTAAGCGTGTTGTAGCCGCTCCACTGCCGGAACGCGCGGGTCTCGATCAGCGGCTCGTAACACTCGAAGAATGGCGTGGTCAGCAAGGGCTGACGATAGACGGGAGGACGTTCGCTGGTTTGCATCTCACTTTTCTCCGCGAAGAACTTGCAGCGCGGCGTTGCGGCCGGCAATGCCCATCACGCCGCCACCGGGATGACAGCCGGCGCCGCACAGATACAGCCCATCCATCGGCGTGCGGTATTGCGCCGCGCCGGGCACCGGACGGATGAAGAAGAACTGGTCGAAGCCCATCGCCGCGTGATGCCAATGGCCGCCGGCCATGCCGAATTCCTGTTCGATGTCCCAGGGCGTGAGCAACTCGGCAGCCGTAACCAGGCCGCGGAGGCCGGGCGCATGGCGTTCAAGCGTATCCAGGATCGCTTCCAGACAGCGCGCGCGATTGTCGTCGCGATCCGGACCGTTGTCGTAAGGCAGGAACTGCACCACCGCTGACAACACGTGCCGGCCGGTTGGCGCCAGACTGGAATCGCGCACCGTCGGCAGGCTGATCTCCAGCGCCGGTTCGGTCGGATACTCGTGGTACTTGCTGGGATTGAATGCGCGTTCCAGGTAGTTCATCGACGGCGCGATCAGCAGGCGATCGCCGAGGGCGGTTGTCGCCAGGCCCTTGAACGAAGGCAGGCCGGTGAGCGCCAGGTGCAACTTGCCGGCGCGTCCGGACGCGCGCAGGTGATGCACCTTGCGCACGAAGCCGGTATCCAGGTGCGCGGGGCCGAGCAGCGAGAGGAATGTCGTGCGGGGATCGGCATTGGAGATCACGTGTTCGGCGCGGATGACTTCGCCGGACTCCAGCTCCACGCCGAAGGCGCGATCGTTCTCGACGGCGATGCGCCGGACCCGGGTGGATGTACGCAACTCGGCGCCGGCCAGGCTGGCCGCCTTGGCGATGGCGTTACACACCGCGCCCATGCCTCCGGCCGGCTGCGCCACGCCCATGCCGCCGGCCATTCCGGCCAGGCGATACAGATAAGTCAGCACCGTGCCGGGTGCGCGCGGGCCCCATTCAGCGCCCAACACGGCATCGAGCGCCAGCGCGCCCTTCAGCGACTCGGATTCGAAATACTCATCGAGCAAGTCGTACATGTTCATGCCGATGATACGCAGCAGGTCGCGCATGTCCTGCCGGCCCATCCGGCGGATCTGCCAGGCGAGCTTCATGAACTCGAAGCGCTGGGCCCAGGTTTCGGCGACCAGGCGCGGCGGCACCATGTGCAATATCGGCAGCAAGGCGGCGGCATAGCGCGCCATGGTCTCGCTGAAGCGCGTATAGGCCGCCGCGTCCGCCGCAGAAATATCGCTGCCGTCGAGTTTCCGCTCGGCGAGGCGCAGCGAACCCCCATCGGCGCGCAGCGCGTGGCTTGGGATCGCTTGCGCAGAGAAACTCAGGCCATGCCGGACGAGGTCCAGGTCGCGGATCAATTCGCCTGGCAGCGCGTGCAGCAGGTGCGCGCCGGCGGACACCTTGAAGCCGGCGGCGAATTCGCGCGTGCGCGCGGCGCCGCCCAATTCTGTAGCCGCCTCCAGCACCAGCACCGACTTGCCGGCGCGGGCGAGCGTGGCGGCGCAGACCAGGCCGTTATGGCCGCCGCCGATGATGATGCTGTGGTAGGTCTTGCCGGGATTGGGCGTACTCATGCCTGCACGCTCCGGCCCAGGTCGCGCAGTAT